>JALTZH010000161.1 GCA_027051265.1 archaeon
TTTCAATAGATTCTCGATATAATCCTTTGCATCATAATCTCCTACAAATATAACCGAATCTATTTTAAAATTGTTATTACGTAATTTATCATAAATCGGTCTAAAAGCGTTCACGATATATCTGAAATTATCCTTCCCTCCAACGCTTAATAATAAAAGAATGATATCCTTTTCAAGCACTTCAATTCTTATCTCTTTAGGATTACTTTCAAGCATTCTTCTAAAATTGTTAACCAACATCTCCCAATATTCTTTTACATCGGTTTTTCTTATAAAATTTAAGACCTTTTTGATAAAGGAACAAAAAAAGTACAAATCATTAATTCCTTCAAATAAAATCAATTTCAATGTTTTCATCTCAAATCAACACCTATTCTTTTTACGGCATAGTAAGATTCTTCAAGTTCATAAACGTTATATTTCAATTCTCCATTTTTAAGACTATTCAAGTGATATATTTTTAGAGAAAATTCATGCCTCTTTTCAAATGCATTTTCTAAGATATATTCTATTAGCTCCATGCTATGTGTTGATATAAATATTTGATTATAGTTACATGCCTCTATTATAAGCTTACAAAATTCCTTTAAAAACTTGGGATGATAATGATTCTCAGGTTCTTCAAGAATTATTAAAGAATTTTTTATATTAAATGTTAATATAAACAAAAACATCTTCTTAAAACCATCACCAAACATGTTTAATGGTATATGTTCACCATTCTCCTTTATTAAATATACATCATGAATTTTTGGTTCAATAGTTGAAAATTTTTCCTCAGATATCTTATTTATGTATTCCAATAATTTATCACGATTAATTTCACTATAACGTTCTATCTTCATTGATATGGTTTTTAATTTAATCAATTGATAATCATCGATAAAAATTACATTAGAGGGTTTTCGAAAGAATAATACGGGAAAAACAATGTAGTAATACTCATAGGGTATTGCTCTCTTACTTCTAAATATTAATATCGGAGGATTTCCAGAGTTATCTTCAATCATATACACAAACTCATCCCTTTCTCTTTTAATTTTGAGTTTTATAATTGGCGGATAATATTTCCGATATGGTTTTTGTGAAAAATCCTTAATTATTTCGCTGGTAAACCTTAATACATAATTGTTGAGGTTCGATTGTATAATTACGTCTTCCTCAAAATTTCCATTGTAAAATATATAAGGAAAAAAATCTTTAAGTTCAGGAATTCTTGGAAATACTTCAATCATTCCTCTACGTTCAAGTATAAATCTTATCGGATATTGATTTGATAAATCAATATTTCCTCTAGTAACATTTAAATATATACTTTCAAGAAGTGTTGATTTTCCCGTGTTATTTCTTCCTACAATAATATTTATATCTCCAAAATCCTCTACGCTTATATCTTTAAATCCTCTAAAGTTTCTTACTCTAATATAATTAAGAATTTTCATCTAAAGCATCCCCCTTACTATATAATAATTAAAAATTTTTTATTTTTTATAAAGGATATAATTGACAGTTTATTTTTATATGGTTAGTGCTTTGAAAAAGCTTTTAAACAGAATTGCTTCTGACCCCCTCCCCGTGCTAAAATACGAAGGTTCCAGTGAGGACAGGGAGTAAGCTAAAGGAAGTGGTCTTACTCCCGTTACGGCTATCCCCTTTCGGGGACTTGCCGTTATGGAGGATATTAAAAGCTCCTACTAAATCTGCATTCAAAGCTTTTTTATATTTTGAGCAGATGAATAAACCTCTATATTTTCTACAGTTTTTATGGATTTTTCCGCAGAGGGGGCAGGTTTTTGAAGAATTTTTCTCTTCGACTGGGAGGTATTCCATACCATATTCCTCGCAAAGATCTTTAATCCATTGGTGTATTTTTCTATAGCTCTAGAGGTTAGAGATTACGAAGTTAATTTTGAACATTTATTTGGTTCTCTTGCAATGTATTTAGGATAACCAACCTTTACTACTGAGACACCGATATGATACAATCTTTCGAATAAGTCTCTTAGATTAGATCTAACATAGTGTTCCCATCTACTTCTCCATTTAACATAGTACTTTCTGAATTTGTCTAAATCTCTTTCAGACTGTGCTTTGGCAATCCTTTTCCTCCAATAGAATGCTTCTGCCTTTAATGGTTTTCCATTGACTATAAAAGTTGTTCCGTCTTCCACAAATACTGCAAACAAGTTATTAATCCCTAGATCTATACCTGCTTGTTTATTTCCACGAGGTGTTAATGGAACTTTCCTCCACTCGTTTCTTACGATTTTTTCTTTGACGTAGAAAGGTATATGTGCATACCATCTCTTCCTTACACTGTCGTAATGGATCTCGAGACGTCTTTGTTTGCCTTTGATATGGATTCTACCTTTATATTTTAATTTGAGATTAAAATCTTTCAGATAAATGTAACCATCTTCAATCTCATACCTATCGTTCCTTATAATCAAAAACGGTTCTCTTTTATTCTTTTCTCTATCTTTTTTATATCCCGGTGGTTTTGGAATTATGAAGCATGGTAGCTTGTTTTCCTTCTTAAGCTTAAGAAGTTTGAAAAAAGATTTCCACGCCTCGGTATTCTTCCTCGAAACTTGCTGAGCGTTAACCTTTAAAATATGCTTATACTTCTCGTATATCATTTTCTCTGTCGTCTGAAATAATTAACTTCGTTCCAGCATTTGGCGAAAACATCTCCAAGCTCGAAAAGTTTTGCCTCCGTTTCCTTATCCACGGCTAATCTTACTCTACATGTCCTCGTTAATGG
>JALTZH010000162.1 GCA_027051265.1 archaeon
AAATAATACAACGTTAATAAATAAATAATAAATAAATATTAAAAAGTATATGATGAATTACGCTACCACTGAGTTATGATGAGATATAGTTACGCTGAGATAAGATTTATCAAATATATCTAAGCCAATCTATATCACTGAAATACAATTTTCTAATATCATCAAGCTCGTATCTTAACATTACAAGTCTTTCTAATCCAAGCCCCCATGCTAATACGTTGTATTCAATACCGAATGGTCTAACAACTTCTGGACGGAACATTCCAGCACCACCAAGTTCAAGCCATTTTCCTTTCTTCTCAAAGAATATTTCTATTTCTAAGCTTGGTTCAGTATATGGGAAGTAACTTGGTCTAAATCTGATTTTTTCAAAACCTAATCTTTTATAAAACTCTTTTAAAATTCCCATGAGATCTCTGAAAGTTACTTTTCCAACGACAATTCCTTCAACCTGGTGAAATTCAGGCAAGTGCTTGTATGTAATCTTTTCCTTTCTATAAACTCTTCCGATATAAAATACCTTCGATTCTTTATTTCCATTATATGCAAGATATCTTATCGTTACCGCTGTAGTATGTGTTCTAAGCAAAGCCTTTTCTGCTAGAGATTTCTTCCATTTATATCTCCAACCTACTGAATAATAACCACCTTCATGTGCTTTTTTAACATTTTCTAAAAATTTTTCATCTATATCTAATCTCGAAGGTTTAGATAAATAAAAAGTATCCTGCATTTCTCTTGCTGGATGATCTTGAGGTACAAATAACGCATCAAAATTCCAGAAACATGATTCCACAACATTTCCTGAGATTTCTTCAAATCCCATACCTAGAAAAATCTCTCTTATCTCTTCCATTAATTCTCTTAAAGGATGAAGCTTTGCAATCTTTACAGGCTTCTTTATGAATTCAGCCTTAACAACGTTTATATTATCGTACGATAGTTTACCTTCCTTTAGGTTTAAAATTATTTCCGGTGTTAGAGATGTGAGGTGGTCTTCTTCTACAGTTATTTCATACTTCATACCGAGATCTGTTAAGACATAGTATTTCTCGCTAATCTCTTTGATTTCTATAAATTCTTTTCTTGATTTTAGCATATCAAATCCCTTTTTTAATTCATCATTCAGTTCCGAATATCTAACTGGATGTTTAAGCATGTTGAAAAGTTTTAAATCCTCCGTTTCTTTAAATTCTTTAGGATAAACAACGCCGTTTTTTATTTCTATTAGGTTTTTTTTCCTCAACCATCCTATGAGAATATTAATATCCTTAAATTTATCACGTAATTCGTTTATATGTTTATTACCTTCTTTTACTAAATAATCGTACAAAAGATATTCGGGCAAATAATCTTTTTTTCTTCTAATAATGAAATCCTTTTTTTCTTCAATCTTAACAATACCTTTGTTTATCAACCAATATATTGCACGAGACACTTTATCTTTATCAAGACCAGTTCTTTTACAAATTTCGTCGAGTGTTGCTCTCTTTGTTTCTTTTAATGCTAAGAAAACATTTTTTTCAATTGGATTTTCTATTTTCATAAAAAAATAATATTTATGTACGAAATCTTAGGAAAATTATTTTTATACATAATAGCTGGTTTTATTTTAATTTTGATCTGTGTAGTGATTCTTGCAATCGTTTCATATAAATACAACAAAACAATTTTCCCAAAATTTATATTGTTTTTTATAGATAATTTTACAAACATAATAAAAAAAATATTAAAAGTTTTAGGATTAAATGAACGAATATTATATCAGGTAGGTATTGAACTTAGGAACAAAATAAACATGGAATCCTTTAGAAAAATTCCTCCAAAAGATAAGATTATCGTGTTACCACAATGTATTCGCAGCATAAGATGCCCGGCTAGATTAGATCCAAAAATCGGCATTATTTGTATTAAGTGTGGTTTATGTAAATTTAAAGAAATTAAAGAAATCGCTGAAAAATATGGTTATAGAATATTTTTAGTACCTGGGGGAAGATTTGTTGAAAGAATAATATTAAATTTAAAACCAAAAGCTGCTATAGGTGTAGCATGTTTAAAAGACTTGTATCGAGCAATGAAAGAAGTTAACAAGCATGGTATAGTTGCAATTGGATTACCTTTAGCAAAAGAAGGATGTGTTGAAACATTATTTGATATTAACGAATTGATCAGATTAATCATAAATACTGAAGGTGAACATCCCCGCCCTTGTTAATAAAGCTTTGTAGAATTTGATTTAAACATAAGGTCATAAGTATATGATAAAGTGTTATCTCAGTTTAAAGTATAAATCAGTTATGAGTTTATTATTTTTAATAAGTTTGGGAGATAAGAGTTTAGGGGGGTTGTACGAGAGCAGATAAGGAAAAGATTAAATTCCGTGACGGAGCATTGTGCGAGGGTTTTTATAATGTGCATGATATTATATTTTTGTTGCGGGGATTAGCATGATTTTGCTTGAAGATGATAGGTTTTAGCAATGGGGTGCATGATGTTTTTAGGGATATTATATGATGGAGAATATAATTTTGAGGATTTGTTGTTTGTGAGGTTTTTTGCACGGGCATTTCTTGCTCTGAAGAGGTTAAGAGTAATGATTATAAATTTGATATTTTGTTGGTTTGTGGAAATTTAAGGTAGGGATTTTTTGTAATTGGCATGGAATATTTTAGGCATGGAGATCCGTTCTTGCTCTGAAAAGCTTCACGACTTTTTTGTATAACCATCTTTTCAGAATTCTTAACTTTTAAT
>JALTZH010000163.1 GCA_027051265.1 archaeon
GCAGCTTTTGCAGGTGGTTGAATAGCCATAACTACGAAGTTAACTTTTCTACCCATTATATTTATTTCGATGAGATCACCTTTAGATATTGCACGATTTTCAAGATAATGTCTTATATAGTATTCACCACCTACAATTCTCAAAGGTTCTGTTGGTGCTATTTTTATTTGCATAGCTCTTTTTGCCTCAATTTTTCTTACTCTAACCTTATCGTCAATCCCTATTCCAGCATTTTTTCTTATGGATCCATCCATCCTTATTATTCCTAAACCCTCATCCTCCGGATACCCTGGCCAATATATTGCTACTGTTGTTCTTTTACCTATTATTTCAACAACGTCTCCAGGTCTTAAACCTAACCTCCTAGCTGCTTCTGGATCTATCCTAACTATACCCCTACCAGTATCATTCGGTTTTGCTTCAGCAACTTTTAGTTCTAAGGTCATAAAATATCACCATATTTCTATGCTTTTTTATAAATAAATTTTAAAAAATAAAAAATTATTCAATTTTAATTTCAAAACCTTTTATCTTTTCCAATTTTGGTAATGTAATCTCCAGTATTCCATTGTTATATGAAGCTTTTGCTTTTTCTGCATCAACTTTTGTAGGTAATTTTATTTTTCTACGAAATTCACCATACTTAATTTCTTTTGCTAAGTATTTTGCACCTTCTTTGAGCTTTTCTTCCTTTTTTCTAACAGAGATTTCAAGATTATCGTCGTATATTGAAATTCTAATATCTTCCTTTTTAACACCAGGTATTTCACATATGATTTTTATTTCATCCTCCGTTTCTATAATGTTTGAGCAAATTGGACTTGTTTCCTTAATTAAAGGAGATTCTTCAAACAATTTATCAACTCTTTCTCTTATTTTATTAAGTTCACTCAATATTTCGTTTAGAATTTCACGCATCATATTAATCTATTTTTATATCAAATCCTTTTTTATGTTCTTTAAGTTTAAACTCTACTTCCAAAACACCATTGTTAAATCTTGCTTTTGCTGATTCGGGATCAACTTTAGCACCCAAGTTTATTCTCTTAAAGTATTTTCTATCACCACTTTCAGCTTTTACTTCTAGTTCTGTTTCTGTTGCACGAAGTTTGATATCTTCTTTTTTAACACCGGGTAATTCAACCAATACTGATAACGTGCCTTCCTTTTCATTTTTTATTACATCAACGAAAGGTTCTCTATAACCTGAAATCTCTGCAATACTAGGTTTAACATTACCAAACGTTCTAATTTCAGGCTCTTTCCCAGGTTCAAATCTTATAGAATATCCAAATATCAATGGCTCTCTGGATTCAAACTTTCCTTCCTCTAATTCTCTGAATATTCTTTCAAACATCTTGTCCATTTCTTCAAACTCCCTCATAATATCTCTAATCCATCGTCTCCACCAGACCATAGAATCACCTTTTAAATAATAAAAAGTTAACATCAAATACAGATTATAATTCTTTAAATCTAAAAAAAAGAATAAAGTTACCTAATTTTACTTAAAATTTTTTTCCTTTAACTCTATTAAGATCGAATTTTGCAGTAGAGGCGATAGTCATAACCGCCATAACTCCAGCTTGTACTGGATCTGTTACAACTAGATCTGCAACTTCAGGAACACTACCAGCCATGTTTAGAGAAATCACAGGAATTCCATGCTTTTCTTTTAATTCTTTAACAGCTTGAGTTATTTTACCTCCCATTAAAGATCCTGCAAGAATTAAAATCGCAGCTCTATGTAACCGTCCAACTGCCTTAACTGCTTCAGCGATATCCTCCTCTCCCACTAATGGTATTGTATCAACACTTATTCTCTCACCTCTTAAATTATGACGATCAGCTTCTGTTACAGCTCCTAAGACAACTTGTGATACTTGAGCACCTCCACCAATAACTATGACTCGTTTACCATATATCTGCATAAACGGTTTATGAATCTCAATTTCTACTATTCTGTTTCCTAGTTTAATCTTTAAATTCTCTAACTTTTTCTTTACATCCTTTTCATCTTTAACCTCAAGATATATATATATTTTATCGTATTTTTTAAACATCTGAATATATTCTGTAGTTATATTGTTTTTAAAGAGATACGTTAAAATTTCTTCAACAATTTTTTCATCTTTAGTTGTTATTAGATTTAATGCTAAGAGTTTTTTTTCATCAAGTGCTTTTTTTAACTCTTTCATCTTAAAAACAAAATTAAAAATAATCAATGCAACTATTAGATTACTACTTCTAAACTCTTCTCTTTCAAATGTTTTCAATTCATTTTTATCGACAAGTAATTCGTATCAATTTTAACCGTTACTTTATAATCTAGTTCTGGTATCCTTATCTCTTCTTCAGCAAATTCTCCTCTTGCTCTGAAAAAGTTAAGGGTAATGGTTAATTTAATGTCTTGCATGTTTGTGAAAGGGTAGGAATTTTTTATATTTAGTTACGGGACATTTCAGCTATGGAGATATATTCTTGCTCTGAAGAGCTTCATGATTTGATTTTTTTGTATATTTAAGTTATAAATCTAAAAAAGGTTTAAATAAATTATATTTTAGTGATGTTAAAAGTTATTAAAAAATAATTATACAACTATAATATTATGATAAAAAGATATATCGAAATAGATTTTTTCAGAGGATTGGCAATTGTCTCTATGGTATTATATCATATAAATTTTAATCTCTTTTACTTTTCAAGAGGATATATCCCAATGGAATTTC
>JALTZH010000164.1 GCA_027051265.1 archaeon
CAATATTTCCATCTGCATCCGTTATTGCAATTGCGACATCTAACTTTTCTATTATTTCCTTTATTCTTTTATAAGCTTTAAGTGTTTCAAGAAGATATTCTTTGAGTTTTGTACTTAGTATGTTGAAGCTTTTAACTAACGAATCTATTTCTTTTGTTTTTGTTTTATCCTCAATTTTTATACCATATGTTCCTTCAGCTAATGTTTTCATATGTCTTGATAAATTTTCTATAGGTCTTATAATATCTTTATTTATATAAATGAATATGAATAAAAATATCACCAGATAAATTATCGTAAACAATATATATTGATTTCTAATCGATATCAACGAGTTTAATTCGTTTAAATTATGTTCCGTAATTAATGTTAGATTTAACTTTTCATTTATAATGAATCTATTTCTTACTCGCTCTTCACCTCTAATCACTCTTTGGTTCTTTGCTATAACGATATCGTTATATCTTATCTCTGCATAGCAATATCTTAAATTGCTAAGAAGATTCTCTAACTCATCACCCTTCAAGAGAATATCTCCAATTAATGTTCCTATTTGTTTACTATCGTTATACACAGGTACTGATAGAGAAATTATGTATTTTTTATCCACTATTTTTATCCCGTTTTTTGTAATGTTTCTTAAAATTTCATTATTCTTAGAAGATGCAACTCTAACGATTCCATTTTCATCTATAAAATATAAATTATAAAAGTTAAATTTCTTTTTATATTCATTAAGTAATTCTTTCATTTTTTCATAATCTCCTCTCTTAACAGCATCCATACTAGACAATAACATTAATGTAGATATTGATATATTTATTAGATTATCTATATATTCAGTTATTATTTTTGTATTTGTTGTGATTTCTCTCTCAACATTTTCAACCAATATTGTTTTAACGTTTAAATAATACAGATAAAAAAGAAACGAAAATACGATGTACAGGAATATTCCAAATATAAGGATTTTATTCTTCAGTTTCATAAAATTTAATAGTTTTAATTAAAAAATATTTATAAATTTTATATTTTTAATATGAAAATTATCCGTGACACTATACATGGAGACATAATGTTAGATGAAGCAGAGATTTCAATAATAGATACAAAAGAGTTTCAAAGATTGAGAAGAATAAAACAGCTAGGTCTATCGTATCTTACATATCCTTCAGCAAATCATACAAGGTTTGAGCATAGTCTTGGAACAATGTATATAATGGATAAGATCTGTAGAAATTTAGGTTTAGATGACGATGTAAGAAAATTAATGAGATTGGTTGCATTGGTTCATGACCTTGGTCATTGCCCTCTCTCTCATACAAGTGAAGAAGTTTTGATAAAATTCTTTGGTAAAAAACATGAAGATTTAACTATATATAAAATTAAAAATTCAGAGCTAAAAGATATTATAAATAAACACTACGATCTATCTTTACTCCTAAATATTTTGGAAGGACATCATCCTATGAGCAAATTAATCTCTGGAACAATTGACTGTGATCGATTAGATTATATTCTAAGAGATTCATATCATACAGGTGTTGCATATGGGATAATAGATTTAAACAGAATATTGAATAACGTCGAACTACATAACGATGAAGTAATATTCAATGTAAAATCTTTATCCGCAATAGAAGGCTTTCTTATAGCAAGATATCTGATGAATGCAAGTGTTTATTACCATCATACAACGAGAATTGCTGAAAGGATGTTGTTAAAAGCGATTGAAATAAATATAGAAGATAAGAGATTATCGCTTGAAGATTTAATAAAATTCGATGATATCGATTTATTCTCATTTCTAAGAAATTCAAACAAGGAATCAAGAAACCTTGTACAATATATTGATTCGAGAAAATTGTACAAAAGAGCGTTGATCTATAAATTTAACGAGTTAAATGATGAACAGATAAGATCAATATTAAGCGTAAGAAATAATCATAAAGCATGGAAAAGAATTGAAATTGAAATAGCTGAGGATTTAAAGTTAGATGAATGTGATGTCTTATTAGATATACCAAGACTTCTGGATGAAAAAATTTTAATCAAAATAAATATAGGAAAGGAAATAACCGAAATTGAAAACATTTCTTCTATTGCTCTATCCTTAACTACTTCTATGAAAAATTTATGGTTCGTGGCTTTATATACAAAAAAAGAACATATAGATAGAGTCAAAAAAATAAATTTATTCAATTATATATCTTCATAACCATGTTTATGTTATTGTTGCTGCTAAGACCACTTCCGTAAGGGTAGGAATACAGCAGAGAAAGTAGTAGAAAGCAGCTTGGTGAAAATGTTTTAACATGGCTACTATAATTTAGTAAACTTTAAATAGAAATAAATGATAATAATTAGATATAGATAAAATTGAGCAATTGTTAAGGCCACAAGAGGTTTGTGATGCGCTTAGGATTTCATACTCGACGCTGTGACGCTGGATTAGAGAAGGTAGGATTAAAGCAATTAGAACACCTTCTGGTAGGATAAGGATACCGAGAAGTGAGGTTGGAAGGATTTTAGGTAAAGGGATTTCAACGAAGACGAGATGTGTTATCTATGCCAGAGTATCTTCGAGGAAGCAGGAGGAACAGGGGGATTTGCGTAGACAAGTTGAGTTGTTGAAGAAATATGCCAACGAGCATGGTTATGAAATCGTTGAGATTATTACCGATGTTTCTTCTGGATTGAAAGAAAATAGGAAGGGATTAA
>JALTZH010000165.1 GCA_027051265.1 archaeon
GATTTCTTCGAAAATATTTTTAACTTCTTCGTTTTTAAATATACCTTCTTTTTCAACATCAACTTCAGCGGAAATATTTTCAATAACGATAGGATTTAAATATGTGAAAAATTTGGAAAGAGTTTTATAATTAAGATAATTGAATATAGATATTTTATTAAAGTCTTCTACAATCTTAATAAGGGTTTCCAATCTAAATGTTTCCGGTTTACTTTCTATAAATGGATAAAAAATCGATCGAGCATTTCTATCAGATGGAACGTACCATACTAAAAATTCATCGTTTTTCTTTATATCTATGTTAGATTTTCCAGCTTTTATATCATAATATATCTTAGCAAGACGTTTATCGTTAATTTGAAGGAGAATATTTAGTTTACCTTTAAAATCCTTTGTTATATAAATCAAATCATCTTCCTTTGAATATATATTATTAAGTAGCAAATTTATTAACATTTTTTTGGATAATTTCTCGTCCCTATAACTACAGGATTTCAAGATTGCATATATCGCTCTCGAAATAAAGGACTTCCCAGTATTATTCATACCTACAAATAATGTTAAATAATCTCCCAATTCAATATCGGCTTTTATAATTGGACCATAATTCTCGGCAATAAATCTTATTTTCATAATTTTATATACTATCCTACTAGTTCCTTAATATTTCTAACAAATTCTGATATGGGTTTCAATCTCAAATTATAAATATCAATACCATAAATTTCCACATTAAAGCCATTCCTTTTCATTTTATTTCGCCATTCGTATAATTCCTTTAAATTAATAAGTAGAGATATATTTCTTAAAACAAAGTTTACTTTATAACCTTCAAGTTCTTTTAATCTTCTAGTAAACTTGCTCTTCCATCCTCCATCTTCCGAAACTTTAAAGAAAGTCTCTATCTCATAGCATTCATCATCTATAAATATATCAACAACATTTTCACGTATTACATGTTCAAGTATAGGTTCCTTATTTCTAGTCTTCTTCAAATATTTCCAAACGATAACCTTCATTCCAGCATGAATATCACTCTCATCCTTTGTTTTAACCTTGTCAAAGTTAATCTCAAGTTCTTCAGGTAATTTTTTCAACTCTTTCCTTAACCTTTCATCGAAATGATTATCGATACAATCCGTAAAATTACTACCAAAGAATTTTCCTCTGATTATTTTTTTAAATTCATCCTTAATATCCAATCCCAAAAGAATCTTGAAGAGATTTGTTTCATTTTCCTTGCTAATTTTCTTATCAAAAACCAAAACTCTTTCTTCAATTTCGGGAGAAATGTTTATAATCTTTTCACGAAGATTCCATGGATTATCGGTAGGAATTATTAAAAATCCGTAATCCTTTGATATAAAACTATCCAATATGTTTTTAAATATACGTTTATCTTCCTCATAATTTAATCCCCTAACCGTAACGATTTCATGCTCAATATCCAACAAATTTCTCTCTATATCTCTTAATTCTTCAACAACATAAGACTTTGGAAGCCTTCCTCTTTTTTCCAAAAATTTTTCCCTACAAATAAGCATCGCTGCCTTATATAATTCATCGATATCCTTAACCAGTATAATTAAAGGCTTTTCTATATCTATGCTTGTTGATGTTATACCAAAGAACTTTTCCAAAAAATCATGTTCCAATTCATATTCCTCAGAATCTTTAAGAGTTTTATCGGTTGATGTTAATGTTTTAATATTTTGTCCAAAGTTTGTAATAGTAATGGTGTTATTAAATTGAAACCTATTTAAGGATATTTCTTCGTTAAACGTGAAATCCATTATCTTAGACTTTTCCTAATATGGATTTAGTGGAGGTTAAAAATTTAGGATAGATATACAGGTTTCAATAATTTTTCTTAATTTAGAGATGAGATAGTTGTTGAGGAGTTCGCTGAAATTGTTGATCATATTGATTCTCCTTTCAGGCATGAAATTAACATTATTTTCTTTTAATTTTTCGCAGAGGTTAATATTTATGTAGGCTTTATCAGTGAGGATTGTGGATCCTCTGATTTCCTCTACAAACTCAGAGAATTTTTCTTTTATTATCATTATATTGTGTTTACTGGCTCTATCTATGGAGAAGATGTTTAAAAACTTGCCGTCGCTTATGAAAGTAATTTTATACCCATAGAAAAACTTTTTTGAAGGGATGTAACCGATATCCTCTTTTATAATTTTTGGCTCTCTTCTTTTTCTATGTCTATTTGCTCTAACAAGCTCTTTTATTTCTAAGGGAGTGCTATCTACGCAAACCTTATCCTTCCTCGAATATCTATTATAAAATTCTTATATATCTTTATTTTCTCTTCATACCTGTTCATCCTTTCTACAAGTTTATTATACCTTATCTTCGGAAAAGCTTCAATTCTTTTATTAAAACTCTATACGCACCCTTTATTATACCTTTAAAATATAAGTTTGAGAATACTATCAAGTCGTAGAAGCTCATGATCTTCCATCTCGTATTTAGCGGATATAAATCTCTCGATGTTAGATATAGATATATTACTCTAAATATCTTCTCCGCTTCTCGTCTATAAAATTCCGGCCTGTTTATTTTCCATTATTATTAATGTTAACAAACCATTTATATTAACAAATGAATGATAAAGGAGGTGTTACTATAAAGAAAAATGTTATAGGTATCCTTATGTTTGTATTGATTTGTGTGGTGTTTGCTGC
>JALTZH010000166.1 GCA_027051265.1 archaeon
GATCCGTATCTTTTTATTATCTCACTAAGTTTTCTGTATAGAAAATCTACATCTCTAATATTTAAACCTGCATCTATCATAGCATAAATAGAGTTTTTTCTAGCTTCTTCAGTTAATCTTGTACTATCATATAACGTATCATCTATATCAAAAAATATTACTTTTATCATTTCATAATATTATATATCTCTTCTTTAACAGATTCATTTACGTTTGAAAAAATTATGGTTACTCCTTTTTGTTTTAACTCCTTTAATATTTCCAAATGTTCGTATTTAAGTTTATCTTTAACGTATATTATTGGAATGTTATAGAAATAAGAAATATAGGTCAATCTAATGTCTGGATTCCAGTTAGAAATTATAACGTATTTATAATTCTTTAAACGTTTCAATATTTCTATACTCGTTTCAATTCTTGTTTCACCAGCAATTCTTACAATCTTTTTAGCATAGTTACTTAATCTTGCTTCGACATCTTTACTTATTGCAACTTCTCCACCAATAATGTATATAGTTTCAGGATTTAATTCTTTTATTAGTTCTAAGATATATTTAGGAACTCTATCAGGTAATACGGGTAAAATTGGAGCCCTTAATTGTTTTGAAAGAAGTAATGCTACATAACTATCTACTACCAAATCTTCTCTACATATAATAACGTTCTTAATATATCTTCCCAAAAGATTTACATATAAAAAGTAATGGTAGTTTTCAATCTCTCTTTCAATTACTGGAGCAAACTCTGATAATTCTCTTATGTATGGAATCAAATAGATTTTATTATAGAGACTTAATAAAAACGCATTATATCTCGTATCTATCTTTGCATATCTCTTATATTTAAAACTTTTATATTTGAGTAATTTTATAAATACATCATTTGTAATATTCTCTATACCTCTCAAAATTTTTTCCTCATCTATATAGGTTATATCTCGACCTGTAGGTGCTGGTGATATAGTAGGAGGATATTTAGATACAAAGACATCATATCTCAGTAAAATAGGAGAAATCTTGGTAAAACTTGTTTTAAAACAATTCTCACTTATTTTTTCAGCAACTTTTTCAACGTTTTCATAATAGTTATAAATCTTGAACTTTTTATTACTAATGTCTGATATTTCATTCGTTCTAATACAAATAGTTACGTTATAGTTTTTAATGGAGAAATTGGTTGAAATATTATAAGCTTTTATAACATTCTTAAATGTTTTTTCTATAAAGTCCGTATAATTTTTCGTACCGTTTATTAATATTAAACCATATGTTGTTTCGTTAGGAATAAAATCTAAAATTATATCCAACATTGGTACGAAAAGAGAATACGTATGACTATAGGTTACGTTTCTTTTCTCAACATGTACTTTATAAACGTTAACGATGAGAGATAATTCGGAAGATATACCTAATATATTCGATGCTTTAATTTCAATGATATTTGTTCCATTTTTATAATTTAAAAATATTTCATAATTTTTACAAGTAACGTTTTCGACATCTTCTTTTAAAATTTCATTACCATTATGAAATACATTTACAGATTTTAATCCAAGATTATCACAGACATCAAATTTTAAAACGTTTTCATCGAAAATACTTAAGTTTGAGTTATTCATAGGTTCATATATTGTTATATTGGGCTTACTATATATGCGATAAGCTTTTAAATATATCTCTTCAGGTTTATTTTTCATCGTAAATTCCAGATAACCTAAGAATTCCTTACCTTCGATTATAACAGGCGTTTTATTTCTTATAGGTTCTATCTCAAAATATGTATCACCAATCCTTGTAACAACAAAAACTGTATCTATATCAACATCTATGATGCCGTCTTTATCCAAATCTAAATCGTTCTTTGTATAATATATTTTTATTGTTAGATTTCCAATCGAGAAATTAATATCGAAATTATATGCTTTTCTTAAAAGCTGTGCTTCTGCTTCAACATATACTGTTTTGTTTATCTTTCCTATATCTGAAGTAAATTCAAACGTGTAAAAACCTGAAACAATTGGTTCAAAGCTACCAATATAATATCCGTTATAAGATGTTAAATTTAAACTCTTGAGAAACTCATTGTTATAATAGATATTAACACTTATCGGATATGTTTTTGTACAATTTATTGCAACGGCTTTTAATGGAATTGATCTAATGTTAATCATATTATAGGTATCAAACTTAGGTTCTAAAATAGCTATCAATGTTCTATTGATACATGTTAATGCTGAATAAGCATCTATTAATCCTGCTGTTACAATTTTATCTTGGAGATTCGATAATTTATATGAAGAAGACAGTATCAAATTTCTAATTTCATGCCAAGTTAAGCTTGAGTTATAAGATTTCAACAATGCAGCAACACCAGTAATGAAAGGTGTTGCCATAGAAGTTCCATCATAATATTTATAATCATTATTTGGTACTGTGCTTAAAATATCTACACCTGGAGCAGCTATATGAACTGTATGTTTCCCATAGTTTGAAAATGTGGCGAGTTTTAGATTTTTATCAAGCGCTGCAACGGATATTATATTTGAGAGATTATAACTCGCTGGATACAATGGATTGATATCGTTATCGTTTTGATCATTTCCCGCCGCTGCTATAAATAATATCCCTGATTCTTCATGACGTTTTATTGCATCGTATAATGCTTTAGAATAGAAATAGCTACCCC
>JALTZH010000167.1 GCA_027051265.1 archaeon
TATTCTACCGGAATTTTTAAAACGTGGATGGAAATGTTTGTTGAAGCTTCCAAAGAAAATAACATACCAGTTGACGAAGTAATACTAAGATATCAAGACAGTTTAGGAATACCATTTGATCCAAATGCACAGGCATTTTTAAATGGTAGAGGATTAAATCCTCTATTACAAAACTTTTGGATGGCAATACATCCGTTGGTTGTGTTTCTTGGATATGCATTGGTAACTATACCATATGCTGCTAGTCTTGTTAGTTTGGTTTATAAATTTGATTGGGTGAAGTATTCACTCATATATCTAAGACTATCTTGGATTTTTTTAGGGTTAGGAATAATAGTTGGTGGTGTATGGGCGTATGAGGTATTAGGTTGGGGTGGCTTTTGGGCATGGGATCCAGTTGAAACCGCTTCTTTAATTGCATGGTTGTTCTTGACAGCATGTTTGCATATAGTTAAAAGAGGAGATGCCTTTGCTAAAATTTCCGTTGCAATTTCAATGCTTTTTGTAATCTTCGCAACATTTGTTACGAGAAGTGGTTTATGGCAGAGTGTTCATGCTTTTGGAGAAAATCCTTATAATCTCTTACTAGTAACTTCTATGATAAACGTTATACTAGTACCAATTCTCATGATTTACTTAAAGGACTTCGGTAAAAGACTTTCAATTTATCTCATATTGTCTGAAACTTTCATTTTCGTAATAAAATATTTCAAGGGGACAATATCGACAATAAGTTTTGAAGACATTTTAATATTAACACTTATATTCCTTCTATTTGTTGCAATGTTTGAGAAGATAAAACTTAAAGAAATAAAAGTATATAAAGAAAAAGTAACAATTTCTAACATATATTTGTTAATAGCATTACTTGGATTGTTATCTTTTATCTTAGTATTAACAGGAATCGGCGGTAAAACCGTTGAAATAAAAACGTATAACGATGTCCTATTCTTACCAACATTGGTTGTTATATACTATTTAGGATATAAATTTTATTCAAATAGATATATACTCCTGATATTTATTGCAAGTTCACTTGTTTTGACAATATTAAATATATTTAAAAATTTCTATATTAGTTTATTACTTCCATCATTGCTATATGGTACAATATGTATTACATATCGTTTTATTAAAGATAAAGATTTCTCTAAATATTTAATACATCTTGGCTTTATTGTTATAATCTTTAGCGCATCTTTAGCAACAGTATATGATAGAGAACAAGTATTAAACATGGTTTATAATCTAGAAGGAGAATCAAATTACATTAAGTATGATGATTTGTATATTAAAGTCAATAACATATACTTAGGAAAAACCTATGAGGATTATCTCTCATTATTGTTAGATTTGACAATAAAAGAAGGAAACGAGGAGCATAACGTTATAGGAAGGATTGATGAAAATACAGTATATGGAAGAGTGATCAAACCCATTATAATTAGAAAACCCCTATATGATTATTATCTACATATAAATTATCTAATACCAGAGCCAATGTATTATATAGAATATAGGGATAAAATAATATCTTATATAGTTAGTGAACATGATCAAACTACATTATATTTTTTAGTATATGATAAAAACGATAAAATAATAGAGAATATTTATAAAATAAACTTCTCAAAGCTTGGAATGTCTCCTGTTAACTTAGAGTATGTGAATAAAACTCTTATAATTTATACGTTTAGCATGAAAGCTTTCAAGAACTTTGAAAACTTCACACATGAAATTGGAACAATAAAGCTCTACGATAACGTTATGGAGATATCATCTGGAAATGAAACCAAGAAAGAAAGGGCTGAAACTGTAAATACGATAAAGATAAACCTAACGATTAAATACAATCCACTGGTTAATGTTGTATGGATAGGATGTACGATTTTAACTTTAGGAATGATTCTAAGATTATTTAGAAGACAGAAATATTAAAAGATCTTCTTGAACAATATGTTAACGAAATCTTCCTTTGTTTTTATCTTTTTTATTTCATCCTCGTTTATTAATGGTATATCTAAATTATAATTTCTTTTAGATATCACTATTGCATTCTTTTCCGTAACTTTTGAGATTTCGAGCAGTCTGCTTATATTTTCAAGTTCATTTCTCTTTTTAACTCTTTTGGTTAAGATGACTAAGTTTTCATCTCTCGTTATTGCATTGAACAAAAACTTCTTGATAGGATATATTTCCAAACCTATTCTTTCCAATTTTCTAAATATATAATCATTTGTTTTCTCTTTTTTTGCTTCATATTTCTCATAGTTCAATATGTTTATATCTAGTATAAGATCTTCAGCAAACATTTCTTCGAGATGAATCGCTTTACGATATTCAATTCTACTGATTTCTCTTTCATATCTGTATATCATTTCTCTGGAAACGTTTAACTTCTCAGCTATCTCTTTTAAGGATAATTTCATTTCCTCTCTTAACATTCTTAGTTTTCTACTATCTATCTTTACATAAAATTTCCCCTTGAAAAATAATATCCTTGGATTTATTGAATATAAGATGAACTTTTTAAACGTTTCAACATTTATTGCTGGAATTTTATATCTCTCATATACAACATTGTCGAGTAAATAAATACCATCATATCTTGAAGAGACTATAAGTGGTGATGCATTTAATAGAGATGATAACTTTTTAAGTTCAATACTATCTTCCTCCTTAAAACTGTTCAAGTTTTCCAGAACTTTAATTAGAAGAATATATTCTCGTTTTGCTATTATATCTAAGAATTTACACTCTACCAATACTGTTAGATACTTAGCTTTCTTTAATGTTTCAATAACATCGTAGAGAAGATTCTTCTTCTGTATCATTTCAGCATAATATATAATATTGCTTGTTCAACATATAACCTGTTTTCTACCTGTTTAAATATTATTGATGAATCGGAATCCAGAACGTCTTCGGTTATCTCGTAACCTCTATATGCTGGAAGACAATGCATAACTTTAACATCTCTCTTTGCATGCTTTAGTAAGTTTCTATTAACCTGATAATTCTTAAACGCTTTTAATCTTTCTTCTTTCTCATGTTCCTGATGCATACTAACCCATGTATCAGTATAAACAAAATCTGCATCACTAACAGCTTTGATTGCATCGTTTGTTATTAATATTTTAGCTCCAGATTTTCTAGCATATTTAAGTGCTTTCTTAACGATTTCATCGCTTGGCTCATAACCTTTAGGTGTTGCTACTGAAATATTTAATCCAACGATAGATGATGCAAGAAGTAAAGAATTACAAACGTTATTTCCATCACCAACATAAGCCAGTTTAGTTCTTCTAAAATCTTTTACATATTCCCTTATAGTATACATATCTGTTATTGCTTGACATGGATGCTCAATCTCACTTAATGCATTTATAGTTGGTTTATTAAAATATGTATAAATTTCTTTTAAAATGGAATGATTTCCTCTGTAAACAACACCATCCACATAATATTTAAGAACTCTAGCAAAATCTTTTATAGGTTCTCCTCTAGCTAGTTGAGTTAGTTTTGTATCAATATATAACGGATAGGCGTTCATCTTGTAAATTGCAACCTCAAAACTAATTCTCGTCCTCGTAGATGGTCGTTCAAAAATCATTCCAACAACTTTTCCATCAATAGTATATTGGTGACCATTCTTTATTTCATCCGCTAATTCAAAAATGGTTTCCATATAATCTTTAGCATCTTCAACTGATATAAGTTTTCTCATCCTTATCACGTTACTGCATTATATATTTATATAATAAAAAATATTAAAGTTTAATCTCTATCTAAATCTCGTGGATCGGTAATTCTACCTGTAATAGCGCTTGCTGCAACAACTGCAGGATTCGCTAGATATACTTTGCTGTTCTTGTGACCCATTCTACCTATAAAATTTCTATTCGTTGATGATATACATACCTCATCGCTTGCTAACACGCCAACATGTCCACCTAAACATGGTCCACAAGTTGGACCTGAGACGTATGCTCCAGCTTCAAGAAAAATTTTTATTAATCCTTCCTCTAATGCTTTTTGATATACTTCTTGACTTGCTGGAATTACTATTAACCTCACATAATCTCTGACTTTTTTTCCTTTTAATATTTTTGCTGCAATCCTTAAATCTTCAATTCTTCCATTTGTACATGAACCTATAAATGCTTGATCTATTTCTATATCACTCAATTCTCTTACTGGTACAACATTACCGGGAGAAAACGGCTTAGCAACTAATGGTTCTAGATTTGATACATCAAGCTCAAATACCTTTTCATATTCAGCATCTCTATCAGCATATACTGCTTCATAATTTCCTATTGTTCTATATTTTAAATAATTAAAGACTTTTTCATCAGGTTCCATGATCGCAGCTTTTGCACCAGCTTCTACTGACATGTTTGTGATCGTTAACCTATCCGAGAGATTAAGTTTTCTTATTGTATCACCATGAAATTCCATAGCCTTATAATTTGCACCATCTACACCAATCTCAGAGATGATTTTTAATATAATATCTTTACCCATTACATATTTTCTTGGAGTTCCTTTAATCAGGAATTTTAACGTCTCCGGCACTTTGAACCATAATTTTCCTGTTGCAAACACGACCGCAGCTTCTGTTGAACCTATTCCTATACCTAAACAATTCAAAGCACCGTAGGTACATGTATGAGAATCAGCACCAACTATTAATCTTCCTGGAGCGACGAATCCTTTTTCGATCATTATTTGATGACATATACCATTTCTACCAACTTCAAAATAATGTTTAATTTTATACTTTTTTACAAAATTTCTTAATGTTTTTGCTTGTTCTGCAGATTTTATATCTTTATTAGGTACAAAATGATCAGGTATTATAATTATCTTATCGATTTTTGGTTTAACTCCAAGTTTTTCAAATTCTCTAATTGCTGGATAACCTGTTATGTCGTTAACCATTACGTAATCCACTTCAACTTCAATTATATCTCCAGGTTCAACATCTTTACCAGCTTTCTTTGAGAATATCTTTTCAACAATAGTTTTACCCATAAAAAATATTTTAATATTATTTTTTACCAGAGTAAGGAAAAGAAAATTTAGTCATTACGTTAATACCGTTGTGCATAGATTTGTTAAATTCTGTTTAAAGAAAGAAAGATGTTAAAACAATTTTTGTTGGCAACCTCAAAGGTTTAAGAAGAAATAACAACAGAGATAAAAAAGTTAATATAATTCACAACTTCTTCAACTATAGATATATCATCCAAAGAATTAAAATCACCGCTGAAAATTTTGACTTAAAAGTTAAACTTGTAGATGAACGTAATACCTCCTCTCGTTACCTTACATGATACGTTGTTAAATTGTGCATCTACGAGTTTCTCAAGCAGAAGCATAATCTTTCCATAAGGTCTCTAGCACCTTAACCCGGAAAGAAGTCTAATATTTAAAAAATAGGAATAAGAGCTTTTTAAAAAGCTTACAACAGAGTAATTATTTTTCGATTATGAATTCATCAACTTCCATACCGAAATGGCGAGCAGCTTTTGACAAGTATACTAGAACCTCATCTCCTTTCTTTAGCTTTGTTACGGAAACTGGTGTTCCATCCTTCGTTACCAAACATATTGTTTCAGCATTTTGTAATGTAACATTATATCTGTTATTTTCAACCTCAACTTCAACAAGTATTAATGGTCTTCTTTCTATTTTAGCTCTTCCTACATAAGCAACTCTAGTATTTCCTTTATAATCAGAAATAAGAATTTCATCTCCTGCTTTAATTTCACTCAAATACTTTGTTTTTCCATCCGGTAGTAATATATAACAGTGTACAGCACCGGCATTAACTCTGAAAGGTCGAGGTGAAACGTATAACGCTTCTAGAGTTTCTGAATGAACCAAGAATAAGCATGCAGCTTGATTTCCAACAAGCATTCCTTCACCAACGTTTAACATGCTTGTAGTATCAACACAAACACGCTCTCCCAAACCTATTGGTTTAATGTTAACAACCCTTGCTGCTACAAGTTCAATCTTTTTCTCACTAATTATTTTTTTAGACAATTTCTTAATCTCTGAAAAATTATCAGTTGGATACACAACGCCATCGACACCTTTTTCCAGAATCTTAAACATCAAATCAGCTTCTTCTGCAGAAGTTATATAGGTAACTATTTTAGCTTTTCCTTTTTGAGAAATAGCAACCAAGTTTTCTACAGGTATGATTTTCCAATCCGTTGTTTTTACTAGAATATAATCGAAAAACATAACATTTTTTTCTACTAGTTCTTGATCCTCAGGAGATTTGATTTCAATTTCAAGTGCAATCTCTTTTCCGGATTTCAGAGCCTTTTCTAATTCTTCCTTTACGGTATCTAATTCAAGATCTTTGATGTTAAAAATTATAACATCTCCTTCCATTTCTGGGAATCTTGTACATGTTTTTATTAAACCCATCTGTTTAACGCTTGAAACATCATCACCTCTAACGATAACGGCATTGGCTCCAGATTCCAACGACGTTGCTATGATGGACTTTCTTTTTTCCCAATTTTGAATTCCATGTACATCAATCCAAAAGAATTTCAATGTAAATCACCCTTTTAATATTTTTAACGCTTCATCAACATCGGAACCTTCATGTACAATTTTCGCAATAGCTTTAACCATCTTTGTTGGATCATCTGCCTGAAAGATATTTCTACCAATGCTAACACCTATAGCACCAGCATCTATTGAATCCTTAACCATTTTGAGTAAATCTTCGACTTTATCCATTTTTGGACCACCAGCAATAACTATAGGTGCTGGGCATCCTTTAACAACTTCTTTAAAAGTATCATAACTACCTGTAAATACTGTTTTTATAATATCGGCACCTAATTCTGCTCCTACTCTAGCCGCATGTTTAACGACTTCAACATCGTATTCACTTTTTATTTTCCTTCCTCTTGGATACATCATTGCTACTAGAGGCATTCCCCAATCATTACATTCCTCAGCAACCCATCCTAATACTTGTAACATCTCTTGCTCATTATCAGCTCCGACGTTAATATGTACTGATACAGCATCAGCTCCAAGTTTTATTGCTTCTCTAACCGATGCAACTTGTACTTTATAATTTGGATCAGGGCCAAGACTTGTACTTGCAGTTAGATGAACTATTAAACCTATATCACGACCATATCCTCTGTATCCATGTACAACAATACCTTTATGAATTATAACGGCATTTGCTCCACCTTCGGCAACTTTATTTATAATCTCTTGCATATTTTCTAAGCCTTTTATTGGTCCCATGGTTACTCCATGGTCCATTGGAACTATTACGGTTTTTTTCGTATTTCTATCTATAATTCTATCCAATCTAATTCTTTTTCCTATGGAAGCGAAGACCATATACATCACCTTGCTATATGATAGCATGAATCATGATAACAAGTAAAAATATAATAAAAGAATATTTTTTATTATATATTAGAAAAGTATTATATAATGTTAAAAATAGCTAAACATATAATGGTACGTTATCAAATAATCTTAGTTGCACATGGTTCTAGATTAAATAAGTTCAACAACGATATATATAGAATAGCGAACATTCTTAAGAAAAGATTTCCTTATGATATATATGTATGGTTTTTAAAATATTTTAATAAAGATATTTTTGAAATGATAGATAAAAAATCAGATGTAATCATAATTGTTCCTTTTTTTATTTCCTATGGAATCCATGTTGAAAGAGATTTAAAAGAAATAATCGATAAACTAAAAGCAAAAACGAACAAAAAAATAATTGTAACGAAGCCGTTATGTGCTAACGATAAAATCGTTGACATAGTTGTTGAGAACATTGAGGAATGTATAAGATCTCAAAAATGATTAGCTACGATTATTAACCTGAGCAAAACCATTTATACTAAAAATAAAGTGACATAAACAGAGTGCAAGTGATGGATTAGGAATCTTTGGATAATAGGTTTAAGATGTTATACACCTAACCATAGAGAAACATCTTCGAAAAGGTCTTACAAAAACATTGTTAATAATTTTTAAACTCGTAACAAAACATCTCAATTTTATATTTTCGATAAAATATTTTTAAGATGTTACGATGCTCGATATCTTTATGATTGATATTACAAAAATAAGAGATGAGTTACTTAAGGACAAGGATTTTTCTACGTGGCATTGCGATAGGAATTGCAAGGGAAAAGGAATTTCAAGAACTCATGCTTAGAGCAATTGTTCCAAAAGTTGCTACAAAAGATGATCTCGAAAATCTGAGAAATGAGTTGAGAAGAGAGATTAAAGACATGGAAACAAGACTTAAAAATGATCTCATACATTACATTGATAAAAGAGTCGACGATTTAAATCGAAGAATAGATGATTTAAGAAAATTCATGGGAATTGGATTTATAATTCTTGCTGTCCTTCTCTCAGCTTTGATAGGTGTTTCCTTAATGTAGAGTAAGTGATTTTACTTCGTTGTAAATTGGATTACGATGCTAGATCAAGACATTTTGGTTCTAATTTTTAAGCTCGTAACAAAGTAATTAGGATTTTAAAAATATTGAACAATGAAATTTTTTATATAAATCGATGATAAAAAAAGATATATTAGAGCAATATAAAAAAGCATATAGAGAAGTTGTTAAAGAAGAGGAAAGAAGAGGATTCATATCTCACCTTATATCGTATATATTCATCAATGCTGGACTAATTTTTATTAATTTAATGTATAGTCCGGAATTCTTATGGTTTGTATTTCCTTTAACCTTTTGGGGAATCGGTTTAATAATGCATTATCTCTACGCAATAAAATGGTTGGAAAGAATACTTAGAGAAAGAGAAGCCAAGGCCGAACATAGGATTAAAGAAATATGATATGGATCGATATAACAAACATTCCGCATGTATTACTTTTTAAGAGAATTATAAGAAGATTCAACGTTTTATTAACCGTTAGAAAGATTTCTTTTATTGAAGAAATCTTAAAGTTACATGGTATTAAAAATTATATCTTGATCGGGAGCCATGGTAAAAGTAATGAGGAAAAACTCAGAAAAAGTTCGGAAAGAATATTGAAGCTGATTGAACTGGTAAGAGATGTAAAAATAGGTATTGCAAAACATTCGGTTGAATTTGCTAGAATTTCTTTCGGACTTGGTATCAAAAGCTATTTTATATTTGATAACGAGAAAGCATTACATATAGCAAAGCTAACATTACCAATCGTTGAAAACGTTATCATGCCAGAAGTAATCGATGAGAAACGTTTACCGATATTTGATTCAAAGGTTATTAAGTTTAAAGGCATATGTGAAGTAGAGCATGTTAGAGATTTTAAACCGAATAAGAAAATATTAGATGAACATCAATTGAATGAACACGAGTATATAGTAATTAGACCCCCACCTTACTTCTCATCCTACTATAAAATAATGTATAAAAATAAAATTTCAGAAAAAATATTTAAGAGAATTGAATCTCTAGGATATGAGGTTGTTTATATACCTAGAGGTAATGAAAGAGTAAAAGGATTTAAAACGATTAAAGGTATAGATTCCCTAAGCCTAATATATTATTCAAAAGCTTTTATAGGTTCAGGTGGAACAATGAATAGAGAAGCGTCGTTGCTTGGAAAGATCTCGATAGCGATATCTGGCGAAACATTAGCTGTTAATAAATATCTTGAAAACAAAGGCATCCTCTTTCATGTAAGAAGTTATAACGATATTGAAAGAATAATAAATAGATGTGATGATGATGAGATAGAACATAGAGCAAAAAATCTTTTGAGAGAGCTTAAATCTCCCATTGATTTGTTGGAAGAAATTTTAAAGAAAGAGATATCATCATAAGCATATCCGTTAAAACTTAAAGAAATAAAAATATGAAAAAAACGTTAAAAGAAGCAATGCTATACGAAAAACTCTCTAATAATAATGTGAGATGTCTATTATGTGAGAGAAGGTGTGTAATTAAAGAAAATTCTTACGGTTTTTGTAAAACGAGGAAAAATATAAACGGAAGATTATATACTGTTGTATATGGAAGTATCTCAGCAATTTCAGCAAATCCTATGGAGAAAAAACCGTTTTATCACTTCTATCCCGGTGAATATGCGTTAACATTTTCAACATGGAGTTGTAATTTTTCATGCTCATGGTGTCAGAATTTTGAGATATCGAAGTTTATACCGAAGGACGTTGAGAAATATTTCATATCACATGATATAATCGTTAATCTTGCTCTAAAATATGGGTGTAAAGGTATATCGGTAAGTTTTAACGAACCAACACTATTGTTCGAATATAGTTTAGATGTATTTAAAGTTTCAAAAAAATACGGTATGCATAACGATTACGTATCTAATGGATTCATGACAAAAGAGGCTTTAAAAATTCTTAGAGAAAATGGTTTAGATGCTATAAATTTTGATGTAAAAGGAAAACCTGAAGTTGTTAAAGCTTATTGCAATGCGGATGTTGATGTTGTATGGAGAAATATAAACTATGCTAAAAATTTGGGATTACATGTTGAAGTAGTTCATCTTGTTGTTACGGGATTGAATGATAACGAGGAAACGTTGGAATATATAGTTGAGAACCATTTGAAGTATGCGGATGAATCCACGCCACTACATTTCACAAGATATTATCCAGCATTTAATTATAGGAAACCTCCAACAAATATTGAATTCCTTGAAAAAGCTTATCGATATGCAAAAAAGGAAGGTGTTTTATATCCATATTTAGGAAATGTACCCGGACACAAATATGAAAACACGTATTGTCATAATTGTAACGAACTTTTAATAAAGAGGTATGGCTTTGAAATCTTGAAGTTTAATATTAAGAAAGGGAGATGTCCAAGGTGTAACACAAAAATACCAATAATATATCGGAACAGAGATTTTTAGCTTAAATTACGTAATAATTTAAAATTATTATTAAAAAGAACAATATCGAAAACAATATATTCATATCTTGAAATGCTATCTTAATATATTTTTCATCAAACTGTATCAAAACATTTTCAACGATTAAAATTGCTCCTAAAGGTATTAAAGAAATAACGTTAAGTTTTTCTATTATAAAAAATATATAAAGAAATAGAATAGTTATTAGATGAAAAACCATTGCTATAATTTTAGCATTCTTTACACCAAAAATAGCAGGTATTGATTTCAGATGATGTTTTCTATCGAATTCATAATCCTGAATGGAATAAACTACATCAAAACCAGCGACCCAAAACGTTATAGCAAGCGATAGGATTATTATCTTTATGTCTATACTTCCCTGTAACGCTACATATGGCGCTAAAATGGCAAAAGACAATATTAAACCCAAAATTACATGAGAAAAATAGGTGTATCTTTTAAGATATGGATAAATTAGAATTAAAATAACAACCAAAGGATACAATATAACGCATAATATATTATAATAATAAGCTATTGGAAAAAGAGCTATTAACATTATAATCGTAACGTATTTGTAATACTTGGGATTAATTATTTTCATAGCTAAAGGACGATTTTTTGTTCTTGGATTTTTTGCATCAATCTCCCTATCTATATATCTGTTCCATGCCATGCCGGCTATTCTTGCTATGATAAGTCCTATAAAAAGGATGAATATATCGATAAGTCTAAAGTTTTTAGATATGATAATTCCAGACAATAAAAAAGGAAGACTAAAGAGAGTATGCTCTAACTTTATATCCTTCAGAAATAATACCAGCTTATATTTCATGTTGCACCTATACTTCTTAGACCCTCCTGAACTCTTTGCTGTAAATCTCTAAGCTTTATCTGTAATTTTTCTTCCTGTTTTTGTAAGGATTTTAATCTTATATCAAGTAATTCCCTTTTTTCTTTAAGTTCGTTCAACACTTTATTCTTTGTAGTTTTTACCAAGATTCCACCAATCGATTTATAGATATCAACTCCTTCCTCTAGATTTTCTATTTCTTTTATAGCATTTTCGGTATCTTTGAGTTGTAATTCTAGCTGTGTTCTTTGATTGATTATAATTTGTAACTGTTCCTGTAATTGTTGTAGTTGCAAAATCTGTTGTTGTAGAGCTGGAGGTAACTTAACTTCTTTCATAAACAAAAAATAAAAAATTGAAAATATTATTATCAAAAAACCATTCGTCTAAGAATTATGGTTATGCATGAATTAATTTTTAATATTAAAATTATAATGTAATTTTTGAATATTAAGAATTTTTT
>JALTZH010000168.1 GCA_027051265.1 archaeon
CACAATAGCTGGATGCTCATGTCCCATTACAATAACGAAATCCTCAGACTTTTTTTCTGGTATTTTATGACCATGTACGAAATAGTATTTATCAATAATATATTCCTTAAAGGTTTTAATTTCGAATCTTTTAGTTACTCGTTCAATATAATTGTCGTGATTTCCTTTGATCAAAATTATCTCGTTGAAGTTTTTCTTTAAGAATTTTAGCAAATCCGATACTTCCTTGAATTCATGATAACTTGTTTCTGAAAATTCATGCTTTATATCTCCATCGATTATAATCCTTCCTGCATCTATACTTTCAACTATCTTATGTAATTTTTCGAGAACTTTTTTATACTGAATTCTAGGTAAGAAAATACCTTTTGATGCCATTATAGCTTCAAAACCTAAGTGTAAATCTGATATAACTATTGTATCTATATCTTTAATGTATAGAGATTCGTATATGAATTTTATGTTTCTAACCATATCTCTTATATAATTTATATTCGATACTATCTATCAATGCTCTAAAACTAGCTTCTATAATGTTGGTCGATACTCCAACGGTTATCCATGATTCTTTACCATCCGAACTTTCTATTAAAACTCTAACTTTTGCACCTGTACCTTTTTCTTCGTCTAAGACTCTTACTTTGTAATCGATCAATCTCATATCCTTAATTTCAGGATAAAACTTTTCTATACATTTTCTTAAAGCTATGTCTAATGCATTTACCGGACCATTTCCTTCCGCAGCTTCATATTCTATTCTATCGTCTACCTTTACTTTAACTATGGCAACGGCTTTTGTTTTTTCACCGGAATAATCTACAAGTACCTTATAATCTTCAACTTCAAAAAACCTCTTATATTTCTTCAATTTTTTTAACACAAACAATTTTAAACTCGCATCAGCTATATCGAATTGATATCCATCCTTTTCCAAATCTTTTATTTCTTTTAATAAACTCGAAACAATAGATGAATCCTTCCTAACATTTTCACCAAGACTTCTTAAAAGGTATACAATTGCACTTCTACCAGAAAGTTCAGAGACCAAAAATCTTCTCTCATTGCCAACAAGCTCAGGATTTATATGTTCGTATGTTCTTATGTTTTTAAGCATTGCATCTATATGAACTCCAGCTTTATGTGCAAAAGCATAATCACCAACGTATGGCATGTTATGATTCAAAGGTAAGTTCGCAACTTCAGCTACGTATCTTGCAACGTCGTAAAGTTTTTTCAACTTTTCATCACTTATACAATTTATTTTCATCTTAAGCTTTAACGCTGGTATTATTGAACAAAGATTTGCATTTCCACATCTCTCTCCATATCCATTTATCGTTCCTTGCACATGTCTTGCTCCAAGTTTTACTGCTATTAATGTGTTTGCAACAGCATTATCTGAATCATTATGCATATGAACACCGATTTTCGTATCAATATGTTTTAGTACATAACTTATAATCTTCTCAACTTCAAACGGCAGGCAGCCACCGTTAGTATCACATAGAACTAAACATTCAGCACCAGATTTCTCTGCTGTTTTTAAAACCTTCATCGCATAATCTTTATCTTCTTTAAAACCATCGAAAAAATGTTCGGCATCAAATATTACTTTCTTACCTTTATCCTTTAGAAATTCTATTGTTTCTTCAATAATTCTTAAATTTTCTTCCAGAGATATTTTCAAAACATGTTTAACATGAAGCGTCCATGACTTTCCAAAGATACAAACATATTTTGTTCCAGCATCTATGATAGCTTTTAACGAAGAATCTTCTTCTGGATCAATTTTTGGTCTTTTTGTAGAACCAAATGCTACGATCTCAGCGTTTAGATTTAAATTTTTAATCCTTCTGAAAAATTCTGCATCCTTTGGATTTGAAGATGGGTAACCACCTTCTATAAAATGTATTCCCAACTCATCCAATTTCTTAGCAATCTTTATTTTATCTTCAACAGAGAATGATATGAATGGAGATTGTGCACCATCTCTCAAAGTTGTATCATAGATTTCAACAGATAAATGAATCACCCAATTTTCTCACCTCTATTTCATAATTATATTAACAACGTTATTAATAAATTTTAAATTAATGATGAATGTGGCTGGAACTGAATTATGATGAGTATTACGCTATCTGATATGTTTATATTTAATCAAAAGATATTATTCCTTATAAACTATTTTTAGAGATTCTTTTAAATTAGGAAAAAGTTTTTTACTATTTTTTATGAAACTAATTGATAAGGAGAAGGGTAAAATTTTAGGTATTAACGTATTTGATCTCCTAATAATAATCGGAATTATACTTATCGTTTCTTCATTCATTTCAACGGTAAAGAGTAAAAACACATTTGATGGTTCCGAAATATATAAAATAGCAAAGATTTATAGAACAGCTTTGCTAAAAGGATTTTTAATCGAAGCGGAAATTTATGGTAAGGATATAGTAACGAAAAGAGAATTAAAACTCAAAGGTATTTTAGTTACTGCATCTAAAGGAACACTTGTAATAAGGACAAAAGATTTGGAAGAAATTTCGGTAGGTGGGCCACTAGCATATATGGAAGAAGTATCCGCTAAGAAAATTGTTTTATATCCCTTATATAAATATACAGTCCCTATTAAGTATAACG
>JALTZH010000169.1 GCA_027051265.1 archaeon
GATATATTGATATAATAATTATCAGTGCTATTAATAAATCTCTTCCAAACATTTTAACTCCCTTACAAGTTTATTGTTCTCACTTCTTTTTCCTACCGTTATCCTGAAAAAATTTCCTTTCAAACCAACTACGTTTGAAACGTTTCTTATCAAAATTCCTCTATTTACTAACTTTTCATCTAATCTTGGATAGTAACTTTCAACGAGTAAAAAGTTTGCATGTGATTTATAAGGATTTAAAAATTTTATTTGTTTTAAATTTCTGTACAATCTTTCTCTTTCTCTAATTATAACTTCTCTAACTTTTTTAAAAAAATCTAAGTTTTTTAAAGCTTCTATAGCTGCATAATATGCGAGGATGTTTATATTAAATGGACATTTAATTCTCTCTATTAAATCTATTATCTTCCTATCTGCTATTACGTATCCTATTCTTAAACCTGCAAGTGAAAAGAATTTAGACATACTTCTCACTATTATTAAATTTTTGTAATCAGTTACATAATCTAAAAACGATTTTCCATAAAATTCAACATAGGCTTCATCAAGTATTATGAAACCGTTAAATTCTTCAAGAATTTTTTCAAAGGTCTTTTTTTCTATAACATTTCCAGTTGGATTATTTGGGCTACAGAGAAATATTGCTTTCGAATCCTTTTCGATAACTTCGTCATGTTTAAACTTATATAGTTTTGTATATTTTATGGAAGGATAAGCATCTCTAAGAATTATTGGGATAAAATACAATGAATATGTCGGTACGGGAATTGTTACCTTATCAAAAGGTTCAATTATTATTTCTGAAAGATAATAAAAAGCTTCGGATGCGCCATTCGTTAATGTGATATTATCTTCAGGTATATCTAAATACGTAGATAGCGCTTTCTTTAAATCTCTATAACTTGGATTAGGATATCTATTTATATCCTTTAACTTCTTTCTTATACTTTTCAAAACATTTATACAAACATAGGGGTTTTCATTCGATGAAAGATTTATCTCTTTTAATTCTGTTGGAAATAATCCTGCATCATATTTTGGTACCGATATTTCTCTGATTTTCATATTCCTTATAATTTTTTCAACAATTTTAAACTTATCGTTCTCTTTTGGAATTTAATGAAATATAAACTATTCAAAACGTTTAGGTTCAACGCTGTTTTTGATTCAGGTAACATTTAAACATGATGAAAAACATTAAAAAATATTTTTATATATTATTAATGTTATATAGCGTGGAGAAATAATAGTATTGGAAATTACATTGTTTAATTTAATTACACTTATTAACATTATAAATAACTAAATATCAAAAAGTCTTTTGCTTCTGCCTGATATGTGAATATAAGCTAAACCCGAATGAATAGAGGTTATTAAAGTCAGAATGTGGAAAGTTCCGTTTTCCCCGAACGCTTCCTGATGAAGTCCTCCTGATAAAAGAGAATGGAGCAAGAAAACTCCTCAAGGTGGCTGAATATTACTTAATGTTGATGAAGACACCTTTTATATGGAATGAGTTAAAATAGCATAGTACTAATATATTTTTGAGTATATAGGAAAAATAAAATCGATTAAAGTTTTAAATTTAAAATTTTCCAAGCTAAACTTTTTTCTTGAATTCATAATTACTTTTTTGAAACGTTACTACTCGTTTAAAAGCGTTTAGGATTTCTTTTCCTTCGATAAAGATCAGATTGTGATCTTTTGCAAATTTTTTTGCTTCTTCTTTACTAAGGGATTTAAAATCGTTTCCAATCATTTCACATACCGTAACCACTTCAACAAGATTTGATAATCTTGCTAGTGTAATACTTAGTTCTGTATGTCCCATCCTATCTAGTACAAGATTTTTAGAAGCTATTAATATAGGGACATGACCCGGTGATCTGAAATTTTTAACAAAAGCCATTCTGGATGGATTCTTCTTACACATAAGAGCAAAGTTTTTAATCGTCATAGCTCGATCTATATCACTTATTCCTGTAAATGTTCCTCTATAATTTATGGAAATAGAGAAAGATGATTTTTCATCGTATGGTAAATCTTTTGGAATTAATTCCTTTAGTAAAGGATCACAAGTTTTCTCATATATATCAACCATATATTTTAACCCGATGGTATCGGCTATATCTCTGCTTATTGCTAAACATATGAGACCACCGCCGTACTTTCTCATAAATCTTACATGTATCGGTTCTACAAATTCAGCTGAGATTACTAGATCAGTTTCTCTTTCTCTAAAATCGGAATCATAAACTAGTAAGAATTCTCCCTGTTTAAATTTTTCAATTGCTTCTTTTATTCTCATAAATAGTAAAAATTAATGTAATTAAATTGATATTGTACCTTTTTCAAGGAATTCCAGTGCATAACTTTGAACAATGCTTAACATTCCTTTAAGAAAATTAGTTTCAAATTCTTTTATTTCAAGAGTTTCTCTATTTATATATATCAGCTTTAGTTTTTCTACCTCGTATCCTTTTTCGCTCATAATTTCTGCTAGAGTATTTATACATATCAAATCCTCATAACATTCTTCCGAAAAGTTTTTCTCATTTATTCTTCTAAAAGTTCCATTTTTTATCAGAAAAAACTTCGTTACTATATTTTTTTCATAGATATCTATATAATC
>JALTZH010000170.1 GCA_027051265.1 archaeon
ACGATTTGGTCATAATATCTACAGAAAAATATAAAAGAAAAGACTTACCAATAGATCAAGTTGTAATACCTCCAGGAATTGATCCATTATCTCCAAAAAATATAAGTTTACCTATGGATACCGTTACGAAGTATTTGAAAAAATACAATATACCGACAGATAAACCTTTAATCACACAGATAGCAAGATTCGATAAATGGAAAGATCCGAAGGGCGTTATTGAAATCTTTAAGCGTGTGAAGAAACATGTGGATTGTAGATTAATCTTATGTGGAAGTTTTGCTTTGGATGATCCAGAAGGACAAGCGATATACGATGATTTAAGAACACGTTACAAAAAATATATAGATAACAAGGATATAATACTAATAACAACTGAAAACAACATCCTAGTTAACGCTATTCAAAGCTTCTCAAACATTATCATACATAAATCAATAAAAGAAGGTTTTGGATTAGCAATAACAGAAGCATTATGGAAATCTAAACCTGTCGTCGCATCAAACGTCGGTGGAATTCCTTTACAAATAATCAATGGTAAAAACGGATTTTTATTGGAGCCAAATGATATAGAGGGTTTTGCTGAAAAAATAATATATTTATTAGAAAATAAAGATATTGCAGAAAAAATGGGTAAGGAAGGTAGGAATATTGTTAAGGAAAAATTTCTGATAACAAGATATATACTCGATTGGTTAAACGTTATAAAGCAGATTCTTGAGGAATATGATAGAATATAGAAAGGATAAATCCGGGATAAAATGCAGAATAAATATCAAAAGAGGTAAAAGATATCAAACCAAAATATGCCCGTTCTGTGATGAATTCATAGAAAAAGAAACTCCAACGTTTAATTTCATAAGAGAAGGTAGACTTAGGAAAGGAGATTCCGTGTTGTTTCCTAACAAATATCCAATATCTAAGTATCATGCGGTTGTTAGAATTAAAAGAGATCATGAGATGAAATTTTCCGATAGAGATATATACAATTCGTTTAATCTTGCACTAAAATTTGCGAGAATTGTTAGTGAAATCGATAAACATTATAGATTTACTACAATTTTTTGGAACAATTCTAAAGAAGCAGGTGCAAGTATTGAACATCCTCATCTTCAAGTTATCATAGATCAGGAACCACCATTTATGACAAAGCATATGATTACTTTTGCAAAAGATTTTTTTAAGAAACATGGCAAGAACTACTTTGAAGAATTAATAGAAAAAAGACTCGTTTCTTCATCTTCAAACGTTTATGTTGTTATAAACAACGTTCCGTTATGTTATTATGAAACGATGTTCATATTTAGGAAGATCTCAAACTTACTGAGTCTTGACAAAGATTCCTTAAAAACCTTTTCTAAGTTACTTGTGAATATAATCAACTTTTATAATCTTGAAGGATTTAAAGGATTTAATCTTTCATCATTTTCTCATGAGAACTATAAAAATTTTGAATACTTTTATTTACATATTAGAATCTGTGCAAGAAAAAGAAGCAATATATCAGATATAGGTGCTATTGAGTTGCTACAAAAGGAACAGGTTCTGGATTATTCTCCAGAAGAATTGTTAAAGAAACTTTCAAACTTCCTTAAATAGATACTCTTCTATAGATTTTTATCAGATCGCTTATAAGTGAACTTATCGTTTCTTCACCAGCACCTTTACCTATTAGAAGTATATCACCAGCCAAATCTGTTTTAAGAAGTACAGCGTTTAGAACACCATCAACGTTCATCGGATGATACTTGGATACTAATCTAGGAGAAACTTCAATCGTTTCTTTACTAACTTCACCTATTAATTTTATGACATAATCCTTCTCCTTAGCAAGCTTTATTATTTCTGGCGTTACTTTTCTAATACCTTCTATTCTTTTAACATCTCTTATAGTTATATTCATCTTCATGATTTCATTCGCAAGTATTACAAGCTTACATGCTGTATCTATACCATCAATATCATAGCTCGGATCTCTCTCTGCTATCCCCATTTCCTGTGCTTCTCTTATTAAGATATTGAGAGGCATTTCTTCTTTTGTCATCCTCGACAATATATAATTTGTTGTTCCGTTCAGTATCCCCTGTATTGAATATATTTCACAACCCGCTAATGTTTCAAGAGCTGTTGAAATTACATGCATAGCACCACCTACACTTGCTTCAAATCTTAGTTCAAGATTTTTTCTTTTTGAAAGCTCTTTCAATTCCTTAAATGCTACTACTAATGGGCCTTTATTCGATGTAATTACATGCTTTCCAACGTTTAACGCGGTTTTTATATGTGAGAGACCTGGTTCTCCATCTTTTATATTAGAAGGAGTTAACTCAAACACGATATCGGCATCTATTTCTTTTATAGCATCCAAACCTCGCATGTTTTCGATACATTCTTCATGTTCGTCAACTTTTCTTATATTTAAGAAATCTTTAAGATCTAATCCCTTTTCATTATATACCGTACCTGATAAATCGGTTATCGATACAACTTCATAGTCTAAACCATATTTCTCTTTTAGATAATTTTTTTTGAAATATAAAGTTTTTACCAGATTTTTTCCTATAAAGCCGAATCCTATTATTTGAAGCCTAAGGATTTTAACCACCTCTCTAAATATT
>JALTZH010000171.1 GCA_027051265.1 archaeon
TTCGCATTATTTTCTGTTTTATATCATCATCATGCAATGAATCTTAAAAATAGAGAGATAAAGATGTATATAGATGAAGAATCGTATAAATATGCATATGAAGAAATCTTTAAAGGAAATTATTTCGAAAGAATATCTGATATTTTACGTAACAATAATAGTTTAAACAAATATTCTCAAGCATTTAATGATACGATAAACGAAGTTGGAAAATTTTTAGAAGAATACGATATGAGTATTTTCGTATCAAATGTTAAAAATCATGTTAGACATATTTCAGAAGAATTGTGGAAAAGATACATCTCTGGAACAGAGTATGCGTTTAAGAAATTATGCTTGTTAACAACATCGATATTGAATTGTCTGGATTATAAAGTATCGGAGGAAAACAGAGAAGTTAAGAAGACAGTTTTTTGTGAGGCGAGTAAAGAATTTATCAAATATTACCTATGAATTCTTCTTCGTTAGCAGATAAATTGTTTTGTAAAGTTTGCGGCAGGATTAAAACGAGATGTGGATGTAAGAATAAAAACTTGATCAATCAAGATCTGATATCATATCTTAAGGAACTTTTAAAAAAGGAGAGGGAGCTAGAAGAGAGAGAAAAGATAAAAGACAGTTTTATAGGGAAAGTTATAGATGTTCATCATGGAATAGCTACAATAGAATGTAAAATACCTCCAAAGTTTGAAGAAGGTGATGTTATAGGATATATATCCGAGAACGCAATAACACCTTTAGGAATTGTAATAGTACCAGGAAGGGAATTAGATACGGAAAAGCTTTTAATAGTAAAACTTGAGGAATACGTAAACGAAGGAACTGAGTTAGAACTATGTGATGCAGAGATTTTAGTTGGATATGAACTTCAATTAAAAATATTAGATGAGCTGGATAATTATAAGAATGTAAAAAACGTTGTATTTAACGAAAAATCATTTCCTAACGTTAAAAGAGTTAGAACGGTTAAGTCAAAATATCTGGATGAATATCAAAAAGAGGTCGTAGAAAGTATAATATCGTTAGACGAAGGGGAACTTCTTTTAGTTTTTGGTCCTCCTGGAACTGGGAAGACGACGGTGATATGTGAGGCTGTAAAAGATCTTTATAGGGATCATAAAATCTTGGTTACATCTCATACAAACAGAGCTGTGGATAATGTGTTGGAAAGATTAGGAAAAGATTATTTGGATTATACTGTTAGAGTTGGTAGACCTGAAAAAGTTCTTCCAAACGTTAGAGAATTTATGCTCGGCTATAAAGCTAAAACTAAACTAGGAGAAAAACTAAAAAAGATAGAAAAAAGAATTGAAGAATTAAAGAAGAGTATATGTATAGAAAGAGAAATTATTAAAAATCCTGAAGATCGTAAGCTCTTAAAAGAGAGACTAAAAAATAGAAAGGCTGAGCTAAAAATGTTATATGAAGAGAGAAATAGGATGTTGGATGAGGTTTGTAAAGAAATCGTTGATAAAACAAGAATTGTGGGATCCACTCTTATAAAATCGCAACTCTATCCTTTGAAAGCTTTAAAATTTGATTTAATTCTAATAGATGAATGTAGCCAAGTTCCAATAAGTTTAGCATTACTTGGAATGGTGAAAGCAAGGAAATGGGTTTTGATAGGAGACGATAAACAACTTTTACCAATCTTTAAGAGTGTTAAGAAAGAGGATGTTAATGTCTTAAAAAAGTTAAGCTCGTTTTGTTATTTGCGTGAAAAATATAAAAACAGAGAAAAATGGCTTAAAATTCATTACAGATCAAATGCGGATATAATCCTGTTCTCATCAAAATATATTTACGAAAATGAAATTAAACCTCATCCAAAATGCTATGAGAAAAAGTTAAATGTAAGATTACATGGATTTTTAAGCGGAGATAAACCTGTAATTTTTTTGAATGTACCAGGAAGAGAAGACTTTGTGGAAAAGTCACGACGAAATGAAGACGAGGCATATGTTATAGAAAATATAGTATATGCTTTAATCAAAAATGGAGTTGGATGTAAAGATATTGGCATAATTACACCATATAGAGCTCAGAGGAATTTAATAAAGGAGAAAATCGAAAGAATAAAGGAGAAAATCGAAAAAGTTGGTGATATTGAAGTTAGTACAGTAGATTCATTTCAAGGAAGGGAAAAACCCGTTATAATATATAGTATAACTGCTACAAGTAAAGATGGAGTAGATTTTGCTGGAAATATAAACAGGTTTAATGTAGCAGTAACAAGAGCTGTTAATAAACTAATAGTTCTTGGAAACAAAGATGCTGTACTCAGAAATGATATTCTGTCGACATTTGTTGAATATTGTTATGAGAAGGGAGGGTATTATGATGTAAGGATTATTAGAAATATTGGGACAAAAAGTAATATCATTCAAGGAAAATTGATTGAAACCAATAAGTCAATAATTGTGGAAAATAATAACCAAATTTTATTTATAAATAAAAATAAAATATAGTAAAATTAAATTTTTTATCAATATTAAAGAAGTTAAAAGATTTTTAACGAGAATAGAAACTCTTACTATGAAAC
>JALTZH010000172.1 GCA_027051265.1 archaeon
AAATAAAATTTTTTAACCTTTAGCTACTCCTATTGGTCTAAGTTTAGCGACTTTAATAGAAATACCAGCGTTATGACAAACTTCTACCACATCACTAACGTTTTTATAAGCGCCTGGCGCTTCTTCTGCTGCAACTGGTTTACTTGCTACTCTTACATATATTCCTTTTCCTGCAAGCTCTTGTATTACTCTTTCTCCCCTATATATTCGTTTTGCTCTTTCTCTACTTAAAACTCGACCAGCACCATGACACGTTGATCCAAATGTTTCTTTCATAGCTCTTTCAGTACCAACTAATACATAGCTTGCACGCCCCATATCTCCTGGAATTAATACCGGTTGTCCTATATTCTTATACTTTGAAGGTATCTCTGCATGATTCTTTGGAAATGCTCTGGTGGCTCCTTTTCTATGTACGTATACTTTTATCTTCTTTCCATCAATCTCATGCTCCTCCAGTTTTGCCATGTTATGTGCAACATCATAAATCGGTGCGATACCTAAAGATTCTGCATCTTTACCAAATACCTGTTCAAAACTTTCTCTAACCCAATGTGTTATCGCTTGCCTGTTTGCAAACGCATAATTTGCTGCTGAACACATTGCTTTAAAGTAATTTTGACCTTCAGGTGAATTAACCGGCGCGCATGCAAGCTCTCTATCTGGTAGCTTTATACCGTATTTTCTTATAGCTCTTTCTAATATTTGTAGATAATCAGTACAAACTTGATGTCCTAAACCACGGCTACCTGTATGAACCATTATAGTAATTTGACCAACCTCATATATCCCCATAACTCTAGCAATTTCAGGTTCGTAAATTTCCTCAACATATTGAACTTCAAGAAAATGATTTCCAGAACCAAGTGTTCCAATCTGTTGGACACCTCTTCTTTTCGCAAAGTTTGAAACTGTTGTTGGATCTGCATATTTCATTTGTCCTCTTTCTTCTATAAATTCTAAATCCTTTTCATAACCGTAACCATTCTCGATGCACCATTTTGCACCTAATTTTAAAACGTTATCGAGTTCGGATATTGATACCTTAATTTTTCCAGTTCTACCAACACCAGAAGGAACATTTCTAAATATCGTATCTACTAATTCTTTTATCCTGGGCTTAACGTCTTTCAATGTTAAATCCGTCTTTAATAATCTTACTCCACAATTGATATCATAACCAACTCCTCCGGGAGATATTACTCCATCTTCAGCATTGGTTGCAGCAACTCCTCCAATTGGAAAACCATAACCGTAATGAATATCAGGCATTGCAATTGAGTATTTAACTATTCCAGGTAAACATGCTACGTTTATCGCTTGTTCTATAGCTCCTTCTTCAATTTCGTTAAGCATTTTGCTCGATGCATATATTCTGGCTGGTACTCTCATGCATTGTTTTTGTCCGGATTCAATTTCCCAAAGATAGTTATGAATTTTTTTGAACTTAAATCTCATATGATTTAAATTAAAAATAATAATATTTAATCCAAAATTTTAATTGTTCACTTCCTTTATTTTTCCGTTGCTTGCAAGATCCCTTGCGAAATCAAGAGGATACGCAAGGAGAAATGAGCGAGAGAAGGATAGAAATGTTTGCTAACGTTAATGTTAGAGTTTTGCAGTTTAGCCCTCATGGAGCTTAGTTCGGTTCCAACAACTTGACCGCTAAGCAGATATATATCGTGTAAGTAGCACCGCCATCCCTCTATACGGGATGGATAGGAGTAGAGGTGGCGTGAACCTGCCTGTGGGGTAAAGCACCCGATAAGGGTGTAAACCTTCACAAAATCCTGTCCGTAATGGCAGGGGTAGTTCACTAATCCTCCGTAATTATTTTTTCGAGACATCTTGAACATATATAGCCTTCAACTCCTCTATAAAAAAATCTATAAAGTTTTGTTTCGGATTCTTTTCTCTTACAATATTTACAGGATTTGCTTAACTCTTCCATATTTAAGGTATAATAATAGTTCCTACATCTCTTCCTCTAATCGCATCATCCAAAATTTTAAAATTTCTACCGTTTATTATTTGAAATGTTATTTTAAATTTTTTAATATACTTTCCTAAATAATCATCTACAGGTTTAAACTTTAGTTTGATTAAGTCATCCGATGTTATCTTCCTAATAATCTTTCCTCTTATGTATATTCCGTCGACATCCGTGATTTTTAAAACTCTTCTTATCCCTAACTTATAAGCAAGATAGCAAGAGATGCTGTCGCTCGTAATTTTCCATGATTTCTCCAAAAATATATCATCCTTTAAAATATTGTATGGCATAATTATCCCAGGAAGTCTTATTTTGTTTAAATCAAATATTTGATAAAAAGATAGAAATTTGTTTAAATAGTAGCCATACTGTTCCATTGAAAGAATGGCTAGTATATGAGCAACATCTTCCTCAAGTTTATATTCATCATAAACATCTCTTATAAAATCTGCAAATATACTTCCACCAGGTATTATAACAATATTTTTGTATTTTTTTAAATACTTACATATCTTGTAAGCATATTTAATTAAACTACCACCAAATTTTATTAAAATTATTTTGTCTGAGTATGTCTGCATAACTGAATTTTTTCATTTTAAGTCATCTATAATTATTTTAGCTATTTTTTTACCAGATATTATCATCCCTCCAAAAATAGGACCCATTCTTGGGGTTCCATAAAGAGTTGCAACAGCCATTCCAGTTACATATAGTCCGGGTACAACCTTACCGGTATTTTCTATTACAGATTTCTCAGCTAGGGATGCGTAGGCGGATTTTTCTCCCAATGGTTGAATTTCAAGTTCTGGTATTTTTCTCGAAGCTATTGAAAGTACCTCAGCATCATGTCCTGTCGCATCAACAACGGCTTTTGAATATATGAACAATGGATCAACATGTAGTCCTGACATTATTACAGGCGTCCACTGTATTGCAACACCAACAATTCTTAGCGGATCTGTTCTATAAATTACATCATCAACTGTAACACCATGAATAATTTTAGCTCCAGAATCTATTGCTCGCGCTGCGAGTTTTGCCATGAGTTCAAATGAATCAACGACAAACAAATCCTCATCCGTCTTATAATATTTTACGTTGAAATCCTTAAGGATTTCTATGGCTTCCTTTTCTACTACAATCTTATGAAATAACATTCCTCCTCCTCCTAATCCACCACCGAAACTTAATCTTCTTTCAAAGACAACAGTTTTCAATCCAGCATCTGCTAAGTATTTCGCAGCTGTTAATCCAGCAGGTCCGGCACCAACGATTACTACATCAACATTTGTAAACGAAACCCAATCTTTCATTGAATGTTCTATTATAAGTCTTGTTATCCTCTGCTCTAAAAAATCTTCTCCATTCAAGAATATCCCCCCAATATTATTATTTAAATTAATACAAGTTTAAGTGTTTAATTTTTATCTTTCTGTTATTTTTAAACTTTGTTAAGAGTGAAGAATATTTTATTTCATAAAAAACGCATAGCAGGTAAATAATGTTTTAATTTGCTTTCTATTATTTTATATTCTATATAATATTCGTTAAACGCTTGCAATAGCGAATAGAACGAAAGCAAAACAAATTCCTGCTTCTTTCTCCATTTTTTCTTTTCAAGAGATTTTTTACCAAAAATTTTTCTTCTAATATTTTCTAAATGCTTTGGATCTTCAATAAGAACAAGTTTAACATCCTTTAAAAATATATATTCCAATAATTTTATCAAACAATATTTATCATCCAATGTTCCTCTAAATTCATCAACGACTTTTCCATTCTTTATAAACAACGCTGTATATAAATTCTTTTCATCAATTCCCCAAACAACTGTGAGAATATTTTTCATAATTAATAATCATAAAACAATAAGTTATTTAAAATTTTTCTATAAAAAAAAAAAAAATTATAAATTTTCTAGGAGATATTTATGCTAAAGTTTTTCGGAGATTACGAACAGTAAAATATATTCTAATATTTAACAACTTAAAATATTTTCGTTATTTAGAACTTATTTGAAAAGCTGTTTCATTCTCTTTAATGCCTCCTTGAGATTCTCTTCGCTTTGTGTTAATGATATCCTTATATAACCTTCTCCATATTTACCAAAACCAATTCCAGGAGTTACTACAACACCATGCTCAAGTAATTTTTTCGTAAAACTTATAGAGTCTTCTTTCACTTTTAACCATATATAAAACGTAGCCTTTGGTTTTTTCACCTCGAATCCTATTTCTTCTAAACCTTTTACGAATAAATCTCTTCTAATTTGATATCTTTTAACGATCTCTTTAACGCATTTCTGATCATGTGTTAATGCAACTATCGCAGCATCTTGAATCATGTTTGCAACACCGGAATCAATATTTGTTTTGACATCTCTTAGAGCTCTAATGATATCTTCGTTTCCCACAGCATAACCTATTCTCCATCCTGTCATGTTATAAGTTTTAGAAAGAGATCCAAATACTATCGAAACTTCTTTGGCATTTTTGATTTGAAGGATTGTTGGATGTTTGAAACCATCAAACGTTATATATATGTAAGCTTCGTCTGAACAAACGACGAACTCATAGTCCATTGCCAAATCTATTAGATGTTTGTAAAATTCTTCAGTTGCAACACTTGCAGTTGGATTGTTTGGATAATTTATCCAAAAGATTTTTGCCTCTCTATAAATTTTTTCAGGTATCTTATCAAGATTTGGTAAGAAATCATTCTCCTCTAGCAATGGTGTTTCGTAAATCCTGGATCCAACAAGAATTGGAGCTGTTTTATACACGGGATAACAAGGATTTGGGATAATTGATATATCGTTTCTATTAAGTAATGCGAGATGTATGTTATGAATTCCCTCCTTAGATCCGATTAATGCAATGATTTCTTTTTCAGGATCAAGTTTTACGTTGAAGTCTTCTCTAAAACGTTTAGCGACAGCTTCTCTAAATTCTATCTTCCCTTCATAGCTAGGATATCTATGATTTCTAGCATTTTTTGAAGCTTTACATATTGCTTCAACTATATGTTTAGGTGTTGGTATATCTGGATCTCCAATACTAAGATCTATTAAATCTAAGCCTTTTCTTTTTATTTCTTCTTTCTTACGATCAATTTCTGCAAATAAATAAGGAGGTAATTTTTTCAACTTATCAGAGATTATCTTTGAATATTTCGTCATAAATTTTTTAATTAATTTATGAAGAGAAAAAAAGTAACTATTTTTTAATGAGGAAATGTGCCAGGTATTTAACGGGTTAGCAACGGGATTAAGTTTATTAGGAGAAGGGGCTGATGTTACAATATTTTTTAGTTCTAGAGGAATAAAAGTTGTTCATAAAAAATATGTTAAAGAATTGAAATGTTTACCCGATATGCCAAAAGAAATACGGGAAAAAATTCTTAAAAAGATGGATGAAATGAATTTACCTACGGTTGAAAAATTGCTTATTATGTTAAACAAAGAAGGAGCATTACTCTTGGCATGTCCTCTCAATAAAGATATTTTTGATATAAAGGAACATGTTTTAATAGATGGAGTAAAAATCGCAATTCCAGGAACATTTTATAAGGAAATTGTATTGAAAAGTGATTTCGTATTAAGTTTTTAAGTTTTATTTAAGGTTTAAATGTAGAACCTAAAATATCTTCAATATCATCTTTTTTGAGCAACGATAATATTCTTGAAAAAACATATATCATTGCCTCTCTTTCTAAAATTAAACTGGATTTAAGCGCCATATCTAAATCGTAACCTACACATACTGCGCCATGCTTATGAATTAATACTGCATTAGCTTCACCTAAATAATGTGCAACGTTTTTTGCAAGTTCAATACTACCTGGTTTTGAATAAGGTGCAACTCTTATTTCTCTTTTACCAAGATATTTGTAATGTTCTTCCAGAATAGGTTCCAACTCCTCCTTAGAAACGGCAAGTATTGTTGCATATAAAGGATGGAAATGAATAATTGCATTTACATCCTCTCTTATTTTATAAATTTCGAGATGCATCCTGTATTCTATGGATGGTCTCTTATTGTTTAAAACCTTTCCATTCAAATCCAGTTCAACAATATCTTCGTAACTCAATTCTTCAAAATCAATTCCTGTTGGTGTTATCAGAATAAGGTTATCTTTTCTCACACTAATATTTCCAAAACTTAAATACGTTAAGTTAAGTTTAACTAATTTTTTTCCAACTTCTACTATTTTCTTCTTTAAATCCTCCATAAAATTTTAAAAAACGTTAAAAACACTAATAAAGTTATGTTAATTTTAAGACAAAAAACAACTCTTGTAAATAAAACGGGTGGATGGAGAACTTTTGTTCCAAAATTTTATAAAGAGAAATGTATAGACTGTGGTTCTTGTCATTTATATTGTCCAGACTCTGCAATAAAAAGAATCTCTGAAAGAGAGTACGAAATAAACCTAGATTATTGTAAAGGCTGCGGCATATGTAGTAACGAATGTCCTACTAAAGCAATAGAAATGATTTTAGAAGAGAAGTAGGTGAGTTTTATGCTCGAATATAAAAGAAGAGAGATTTTATCTGGTAATAAAGCTGTTGCTGAAGCTGTTAAATTATGTGATGTAAAAGTTATTGCTGCATATCCAATAACACCTCAAACTCCAATAGTAGAATATATCGCAGAATTTATAGCAAACGGTGAGCTTGATGCTGAATACATAAAGGTAGAATCCGAACATTCAGCGTTATCTGCATGTATTGGAGCATCTGCAGCTGGTGTAAGAACATTTACAGCAACAAGTAGTCAGGGTTTAATGTATATGTATGAGGTTCTATTCATAGCAAGTGGTCTAAGATTGCCTATAGTTATGGCCGTTGTTAACCGTGCAATATCAGCACCCATAAACATCTGGAATGATTGGCAAGATGCAATGGTATGTAGAGATTCCGGATGGATTATGATGTTTGCTGAAAATAATCAGGAAGCATTTGATTTTACTATACTTGCATATAAAATTGCTGAAGATAAAAACGTTCTTCTACCTGTTATGATAAATTTGGATGGTTTTGTTTTAAGCCACACATATGAACCTATAGAGATATATGAGAAGTCATATGTCGAAAAATTTTTACCAAAAGAACCAAACATTCCTCATAAACTTGATATAAACAACCCTATCACCTTAGGACATTTAGTAACTCCTGAATATTACATGGAATTTAAATTTGAACAAGAGGAAGCATTACAGAGAAGTAAGGAAGTAGTTAAGAAAACGATTGAAGAATTTAATAAAATATTTGGTAGAAATTATTCCATAATAGAAACAGCAGGTGATGGAGATATAGCAATCGTAACAATGGGATCATTAGCAAGTAGTTTGAAATACTTGCTGAGAAGTGGTGAGAACTTTAAATTAGTATCCTTAAAACTATATAGACCATTACCAAAAGAAGAACTTATAAAAGAATTAAAAGATGTTAAAACAATAGCTGTGCTTGAAAAAGATGTATCATATGGATTTGAAGGTGGAATATTATATAACGAATTGAAATCTATACTATATGGAAAAACCGATGCTAATATAATTAGTTTTATAACAGGATTGGGTGGAAGAGATACAAGAGTAGAAGAATTGAAAAAAATTATTAAAATATGTGAGAATCCCTCTAAAAATGTTTATTGGTTAGGATTAAGGAGGATATAAGTTATGGAGTATGTGAAGTGTAGAGGTAAATGTGTTGCAAATTGCTCTGCAGTTAGATGTTTTACATTTAGAAGAGAATCAAAAAAGTATTTAGTTAAAGATGATTTATTTCTAAGTGGTCATAGAGCCTGTCAAGGATGTGGTGCAACGATAGCAATAAGACACGTATTAAAAGTTGCGGGAAGAAATTGTATAATAGTTCAACCAACAGGATGTATGGAAGTCGTATCTACACAATATCCTGAAACCTCGTGGCTTGTCCCATATATTCATGTAGCATTTGAAAACGCTGCCGCAGTTGCAAGTGGAATTTCTAGAGCTTTAAAAGTTAAAGGCATAAAGGCAAAACCTATTGTTATTGCTGGTGATGGAGGTACTGTTGATATAGGTTTACAATCTTTGAGTGGAATGCTTGAAAGAGATGAAAACGTATTATATATTTGTTATGACAATGAAGCATATATGAATACAGGAATACAGAGATCTGGATCAACACCGTTGTTTGCAGCTACAACTACAACACCTTCCGGAAAACTTTCCAAAGGAGAAGATCGACCGAAAAAAGATATTGCTAAAATAGCAATTGCTCATGACATTAAATATGTTGCAACAGCAAACGTTGCATTTCCACTAGATTTCATGAAGAAAGTTGAAAAAGCTCTTAAGATATCAGGTGCAGCGTTTATCCATATATTAACACCATGTCCACCGGGATGGAGAATACCAGAGAGTAAAAGTATAGAAATTGCTCGCTTAGCTGTTGATACATGTATGTGGATACTCTACGAATATGAAAATGGAAAATACAAGATAAACTATCTTCCAACTGTAAAAAAACCCGTTAAAGAATATTTGTTGCTACAAGGAAGATTTAAACATCTTGACGAAAAGGATATTGAAACTATTCAAAAATTGGTTGATAAGAGATATGAAGAATTACTAAAATTGGCTGAAATTACTATACAAGAGTGAAATAATTTTTTTATGAATATAAAGATATATATAATTGAGAATTTGAAGAAACAATTTGGAATTGATGATTTCACCTTCCTAGATAAATATACTTTTTATATAAAAGGAAAGAAAAGAGTTTACATATACAATGGTTGTGAAGATGATATAAAAGCATTTCATAAAGGCTTATACTTCGGAACTATAGAAAAAGATGGTTTTAGATTAAGTATAGAAGGAGCACAGCTCATTGCAAGATATGCAAAAAAGAATATAGTAGAAGTGAATGAAAAAGAAGCTAGAGATTTTATGAAAGGCTTTAGTATTAAAAGAAATATACGAGGATATGTAATCATTAAGTATCGGAATTTAATTCTTGGATGTGGAAAAGGTAACGGTAAAGAAGTAAAGAGTTTTATTCCAAAAGATAGGAGAATTTTTGAATGATAGGGATATTAAAACTATTATTCTCTTTGTTTTTATTTTTATATCTTTTTAATAGTATATTTGTAGATTTAACTAAATATGAAAACGTTAAAAGAATTGTCAACGAGACTATTGTTGAAAAGTTAAAAAAGGAAGTTAATCTGGAAGAACTCTATAGAAATATATCTGTAATATGTGAAAATGCAACATATATTTTAGATGAGTTTAAAACATTTACTGAAAACTTATCAATACTATGTAAACAAGTTCAAAACGTTTCATATCAGATGTTTTTCAATAGAATGATATATGATATATATTATAAAGAATATAATTGTACAATATTGGAATGTATTTCCCGTGGCGATTTTGGAATAATATTCTCAAAGAAATTTAATGATTTCCTAAAAAGCATGAACGTTTATCTCTTAATAGGATTGATTTTTATGGTTTTAATTTCTATAGCTTTCCCACGAGGATTGGCTGAAGTTGGAAAATCGTTGATTTATATTTCATCAACATTTCTGGTAATAACTATTATTATCGTATTACTTAAACTTGGACCTATTACTGTTAGAGAAATAATATTGTCAAAGTTTGATAACTACGTATATCTAATAATTGCTGGAATATGTATATACATAATAGGTAAATTTAGATCCAAATAATTTTTTCAGAGTAATGTATTCGGATTAATATATCCAGCTCTAATCATGTGATCTGCTAATGTTATTGCAACCATCGCTTCAATTACTGGTATTACTCTCGGAACTATACAAGGGTCATGTCTACCAGATATTTCTATTTCGGTTTCTTTCATCTCTAATAGATCAATGGTCTTAAGCTTCCTAGTTTTAATAGAAGGAGTTGGTTTAACAACAGCTCTCATTACTATTGGCATTCCATTAGAAATTCCACCGAGAATACCACCGGAGTAATTTGTTCTTGTTTTTATCTTGCCATTATCTAAATAAAACTCATCAAGAACTTCAGAACCTTTCTTTCTTGAAAACTCAAATCCAAGCCCAAATTCTATACCTTTTATTGCTCCTATACTCATTATAGCTTTTGCTAAATCTGCTTCGAGTTTATCAAAAACAGGCTCTCCAAGACCATAAGGGACGTTTAGTATTTGAATCTCAACAATTCCACCCAAAGAATCCCCCTGCTTCATGGCTCTTTCAATTTCCTCTTCCATTTTTTTCGCAGCATCTAAATCTGGGCATCTCAAAAAATTTTTTTCGATATTCATTTCAATTTGCTCAACAGATTTTGGAACGCTAGCTTTTATGCCATATATCTCAACAGTATATGCAAGAATTTTTATGTTAAACTTTGATAACAACTTCTTTGCAATAGCTCCTGCTGCAACTCTTGCAACAGTCTCTCTACCGCTTGCTCTTCCACCCCCTCTATAATCATAATGTTTATATTTTAGAAAATATGTTATATCTGCATGATTAGGTCTTGGTTTATACTTTATCTTCTCATAAGGTCTTGAATTAACATCCTCATTAAATATTACCATACAAATAGGAGTACCTAAAGTTTTTCCATCAAAAATTCCAGATAGTATTTTTACTCTATCTCTCTCTTTTCTTTGGGATACAAATCTTGAGGTTCCGGGTTTTCTTCGATCCAACTCTCTTTGAATATCACTCTCATCCAGTTCTAATCCAGCGGGACATCCATCAACTATTACACCTAAAGCTTCACCATGAGATTCACCAAAGGTTGTAACCTTAAATGCTTTTCCATATGTATTTCCTGCCATATTAAATAGATAACATATTAGAAAGTAAGTTTTTGGTAGATGAGTGGGAGTTTTTTTGGCAGGGAGGAGATGTTGTCGATGATAATGAAGGAACCTTGGGGGAAGATACGGAATATGTATTCTGGGGCGTGTTTATCGATTGTGATGCAGAAGAATTTGACGCCTTTTCTTTTAGCTTCTATGAGGGACATTTTAGTATCTTCGAAGGCGTAATCGTCGAGATATTCATCGAAGTCTTCAGGTTTACCATCTGTTAGGAGGATGAGGAGTTTAGATTTAGCATCGGTAGCGAGGAGTTTTTGCGTAGCATGCCTAATAGCTGCTCCCATTCTAGTATAGTGTTTAGGTGAGAGGGAGGAGATTCTTTTTTTGACGTTCTCGTTATATTCCTCGTTGAAATCTTTAACGATGAAGAATTCGACATCTCTTCTTGTTTTTGAGGTAAAGGCAAAGATTCCATACTTGTCGCCGAGAGCATTTAGGGCCTCGCACAGAAGCACTAGAGCTTCTTTTTCGAGATTAATTGTCCAACCTGTTGTTGATCCGGAGATATCGACGAGGAAGGCGGTAACGATATCTCTTTCTCTTTTTCTTTTTGAAATGTAGAGGTTTTCGGCTGGTGAATAACCTGCTTTCATATCTACATACGCATCAACAGCTGCGTTCAAATCTATCTCATCACCATAATATTCCCTCCTCTTCCTTAAAAGCTCTTCCCTCAACATCTCAAACTGCCTCCTTAAATAGTCTACTAAACTCCTATACTTCTCCAATACCCTATCAACAAACCACGTCCCACTACCTTCTAACTTCTTCTCCCTCAACGCTACCCACTTTATCTTGTAATCCTCTAACTCGTAGTCCCATTCATCGTATAAATATGCATCTCTCGTGTCTCCTAACTCTACCCCAACACCACCTCCACTA
>JALTZH010000173.1 GCA_027051265.1 archaeon
CTATCATCCACAACTTCTTCAGCTATAGGTATATCATCCAAAGAATTAAAATAACAGCCGAAAACTTCGGTATTAAAGTTAAACCTGTCGATGAACGTAATACCTCCTCTCGTTGCCCTTGGTGTGGATCAGTCAAGTTCGTTAAAAAAGGTAGATTGTTTAAATGCCTTAACTGCGGTATAGAAGCTCATAGAGATGTCGTTGGTGCTCTAAATATAGCCCTCGTCTCAATGATGCCCTCTAAGCCGAATCGGCGACGATGTAGGCTTAGAGGGTTCGAGAGAGGATGGTTTAACCGGGTACTTTGCCAATCCGTGCTTCTGCGAGTTTCTCCCGCAGAAGCACAAACCTCCCCGCAAAGAATCCTCGCACCTTAGCGCGGGGAGGAGGTCAGACAAATCTTAACATTTTCGTTGCATCCGCTAAACGTGATTTTAAATTTTTATATAAACTCTCACTAAATCACTCCTTAAGCTTTTTTGGTTTTATCTTTATAGCAGTTTCGTTAAAATTATAGAAACAAGGGTTAGGATTATACCTATAAATGTTCCCAGCATAAATTTTGTAAGAATCTCCAATCTTTTTTCTAAGCTTGTAATTTTTTCATCAAATTTCATCTCTAAGCTTTTCATTTCTTTTCTTAAACCTTCAACCTTAACATCAACGTATTCCTTCAAATAATTCTTCAACATTTTTTCCGTTACTCTAATCTCATTTCTTAATCTATTCTCAACGTCTTTGATCACATTTCTAAGTTTATCGATATCGTCTTTAGTAGCGACTTCTTTCAGAACAGCTTTAACGATTAATTTTCTAAATCTCAAAGCGATATCTGTTGCTAAAATATCTACAATCCCCGCTCTCGCTTCTTCATCCCTCTCAAACATCCATCATCTATCAAAGAAAAAAATTTAACTTCGAAAATTTTCATATTGTCTAAATAATATTTAGTTGTTTGCATTTATGGATTCATAATCCTTAATGCCGGGAATGATATAAGATCTAAAGGATTTATATACTTGTAGTATTGAAAGTAGAGTTAAGGCCTCCATGTAAGTGATTAAATGCAAACTGAAAAATAAACTGATGAATTAACGAAAGCTATGGTATATAAAATTAATTTCAACAGAACAAAATTATATATGTGTACTGTTAATATTTCTTTATAAAAAATAAGATAAAAATTTGGAGGAAATGTTATGTTCGAGTTCAAAATTCGTGAATTTTATATAAAAAACTTTAAGAGTTTAAAAGATATCACCTTAAAACTTAACAATTTTAACGTAATCGTTGGTCGTAATGCTTCCGGAAAAACAAATATTGTTGAAGCTTTTAAACTATTCAGAGATGTTTATCACTATCGTTATGACATTCCATTCTTTAACCCTTTCTATGAATGGGGTGGATATCAAAACGTTGTTTGGCAAGGAAATGAAGAACTACCAATACAATTGGGGTTCAGAACATATATTGAAGATTATGATGTATATTATGAAAAATACATAACTGGTTATGGTGGTAGGTTTGAAATTTTAAAGGAAAGATTATTCGTGAAAGGTTATGTTGATATAACAATCGAAGGAAATAAACTCATTATCATGCATGATTCAAAATTCATTGAAAAAATTTGGAACAAAATTAAGAGTTTATCTAAAAGTATTTTCTCCATGCGTTATTTGAAAGAAGCTTTATCGGAAAAAGAATCCATAACGTTTCAGGAATATGAACTACTTGAACGTAGATTGGGAATTATGAGTGGGTGGTCTGCTACGTATACTAATGATTCATCAACGGCAGTAATTCTTTTACATATTCCTGTTAAAAATGAAAGATTTCCAATAATAATTTCTCCAACAATTAAGATTAAGAGAAAAATTCAGCTTCGTTTACCTAGAAGAATAGAGCTTAAGGAAGAAATCAGACATGTACCTCTCGTAACATATATTTTTTCATCGGAATTCATTTCGCAATCACAAATTTTAATATTAAGGCAATTGAATTACAAAGCAATAACTACACCGCAACCTGTTAGAAGGGAGCTAATATTGAAAGAAGACGGTAGTAACTTGGCAAATGTTCTCTTAACATTATATTCTGATAGGGGAATCCCTGAGCGAATAGTTCGAGTAATAAATTCCATATTTGGTAACGTTGAAATAAAACCTAAGATAACGGATGATGGAAGAGTATACATTGAAATCTTGGAAAATGGACTCAAATTACAGCCGAAAATGGTTTCAGATGGTTTTTGGAAACTATTAACAATTTTAACAGCAATAGAATTAAATCCACACATAATCGTAATTGACGAGTTAGAAAATTCATTGCATCCAGAGGCTATTGAATATGTAGTGGATGAACTAAAGAATTCGAAAAGCATTGTAATTGTAACAACACACTCACCAGCGGTTGTTGATATAATAGATCCAAAAGATTTAATATTGCTTGAAAAGGATGTAGAAGGAAAAACAATAGTCAAGAGGATTGAAAATCCTGAGAAAATAAAGAAATGGTTATCGGAAAACGGTATTACGTTGAGTGAAGGATGGTTATATGGTGATATCTTCTAAAAGAATTTTAATACTAACTGAAGATACGTATGGTATCGATTTTTTTCGTAAATTGATTAATAGATTAAAATCTCAAAGATTTATAAAAATTAATTATAGCTTTAAATATAGGAGATATCCAGGCGTTTGCAATTCAAAACTTTGTAGAATATTAAAATCCATTGGTAATAATTTGGTTAAAATTATTATAGTAGCAGATGCAGATGGAATGAATAAAAACCACGTCAAAAGTATGATTGAAAAACATATTCCTAATGAATTTAAAAATATAACAAAATATATAATTTTTAATCATTGCATTGAGGAGTGGATTTGTGAAGGATTGGGAGTTACTAAATGTTTTTCACATAATCCTGTACATATTCTAAATAATTATCTCAGACAAAATAAAGGAAGAGAATACGAAAAGTATATGTTACCTTCCTTTGCTGATAAATTAGACTTAAAAAAATTGCTGAACAATCAAGAGTTTAAATACTTTTTAAATTGTATAAATTGTAAATGTTAATAAAGTAAATTAAACTTTAAAAACGTTAGATAATTCGTTTTTATTCTTTTATCATAGTTTCCATCAAGAATTAGGAGAATATTTTATCTTCCTCCTTTTTATTATGCAACAAGGTAGAAGTAAACAAGATCTACAGGATTGGGAAACAATTTAGATCCTAGAGGTTCTAAGCTATACTTGTAGTATTAAATATAGTATTTAAAGGTATTGTAAAATGAGGATAAGAATATCTCAACCTTTAATTAATAAGGATGAATTTCTCGAATACCTAAACAATATTTTATCGAACAATGAATTTAGTTATGGAAAATATCTCGAATTGCTGGAGATGGAATTTAAAAAGTACGTTGGAGTTAGGTATTCTTTAGCAACATCTTCTGGAACATCAGCTTTATTAGCAGCGTTTGCATCACTGGATTTAAAACCCGGAGATAAATTTATAGTACCATCTTTTACATTCATAGCATCTGCATCTTCAGGAGTATTTTTGGGATATATTCCAATTTTTGCTGATATAGATGAAGAAACATATAATATACGAGTAGATGAAGTCAAAGAAAAATTAGAAGAAGATGATAAAATAAGAGCTATTGTCGTCGTACATCTCTATGGATTACCAGCTGATATCGGTAAAATAGTTAAGATCGCAAAAGAATATGGTGTTTACATTATAGAGGATTGCGCTCAAGCATTGGGAGCGGAATACCATAATAGAAAAGTAGGAACTTTTGGAGATGTGGCAATCTTTAGTTTTTATCCAACAAAAATTATTACAACAGGAGAAGGAGGAATGCTGGTTACAAACAATGAGGATATTTATTTAAAAGCAAAAGCGTTTATAAACCATGGTCGTGCAGATAATTCTTACCTTCATAAATCTCTTGGATTGAATTTTAGAATGTCAAATTTAAATGCAGCACTAGGAGTTGTACAGATTAAAGAGTTGGATAAAATAATCGAGAAGCGAAGAATAATTGCTCGTATTTATAATGAAAATCTCAAAGACCTTGTGATTGTACCAAAAGAACCAAACTACATGAGGCATGTATACAACATTTATACGATAAGAGTTAAAAGTACTGTAAGGGATCGATTGATATCATATTTAATTAACAAAGGAATAGAAGCAAAAATATACTATCCTATTCCTCTACATATGCAACCTGTGTTTAAAAAGTACAGTTATAATAAAAGATTAAAATACGTCGAAAAGATATGTAAAGAAGTCCTATCTATACCAATACATCCTGCAATGAATGAGGAAGAAATACACTACGTTATTGATTCTATAAAAAAATTTTTCGGTTATGAAAGCTAAGTATCCTTCCGTAATGAAATGATACTGTAGGAGAGAATGAACGAGAGTGTGGTTGGAAATATTTGCTTACGTCAAAATTAAATTATGTATCAGCCTAACCGCTAAGCAAATTAGTTACAAGAAAGTAGCTCCACTACCGTTCGGTAAGACAGTAGTAACGATGCGAACCTGCCTGAGGGAGTAAGATACCTGCAATAATGATGCATTTGTAACATTAAAATACTTTTGTTGACACTCTATGATGATACCATATAGTTTGGAGAAAACAAGTTAGAATATGTTATTTATAATTATATTTGAATTAAAAAATGAAAAATCTTCCACCTTTGCTCGATATGTTGCTACGAACTAAACCCGAATGGGTAGAGCTTTATAAAGACATATGAAAGTCCCCAAAAGCCCGTTGATGAAACCTAAGACAGGAAGATTCTCCACTACCAATGAATCAAAAGTCTTAAAAGTAGCGGAGAGTCAGAACGGTAATTCACAATAAAAAAAATCATTTTTTAATTTCGTTAACGTTTTCCAGCTGGTTCTAACAATTTCAGGTATCTTTTTGTATTTCATGTAATATTCCTTAATAAACGATATCGTTTTTATATCCGAAGGATATCCAGAACCAAAATCGCCGTATGTTTTTTTTAGGTTTTCAATCTCAGTATCCCTAATAACTTTAGCAATAATAGATGCAGCGGATACGATAATATATTTCGAATCGGCTCTATTTTCTGAGATTATTTCACAATCATAGTTCAGCCTTTTTTTAAGTTCTTTTTTTAAAGTATTTGGATTACTATAAAACGAGTCAATATATATTTTCTTAAGTCTTTTTCTATTTAAGACCTTTACAATCTCTTCAAGCTCCAATTTATTTAAACTAGATTTCAATACGTACTCGTCGATTTTTTTTGGTTCCAATTTAATTATATCATATTTAAACCTCTTAGAAATATTTTTAAACAATATCTTTCTTCTTATTTTTGTTACCTTTTTAGAATCTCTGACGCGTAATTTTTTCAAATAATCCTCTTCATGTTCTTCTAAATATATTATACAAATGATTAATGGTCCGATTAAACTCCCCCTACCGGCTTCATCGATACCGCAAATCATATTTCTTCAAGAGGTTCAATACCAAGAATTTTAAACGAATTTTCTAAAACGATCTTAGTTACGTTGATTAAGTTCAATCGAAAAGCTTCTTCTTTTGAACCGATTATTCTCTCACTATTGTAAAATCGATGAAAGATATCCGCCAGTTGTAGTAAATAGTTGGCTATCATATGTACACTTCTTTTCTCGGCTGCTTCTTTAACGATTTTCGGAAACTTTGATACGGTTTTTATAAGATTTTTTTCGTTTTGCGTAACGTTATATATTTCAAAATTTTCAGGTGCGGGTTTTTTCTTGAGGACTTTACATATTCTTGCATAAGCATACTGGATATATGGTAAAGAATTTCTTTCAAAATTCAACACCTCATCCCATTTAAAAGTTATTTTTCTTTCGGGAGAGACTCTTACTATATAGAATTTAAGACTACCTATACCCAGTTTTTCCGAAATGATTCTTTTCTTTTCCTCAGGTAAATCTTTTCTTCTTTTAGAGACTTCTTCGTATGCTTTTTTAATACATTCTTCTATTAGAGTATCAACAGAAATATAGATTCCTCTTCTCGTTGAAATCTTTCCTTCAGGAATTGAAATGAACTCATGAATTATGAATTCGGGCTCTTTTTCCTGAAGAATTTTTAGAACAGCTTTTAACTGTCTAGCTACCAGTTTATGATCTGAACCAAATATATCAATTATTATATCGAAGTTCCTCGATTTAAAAACATGATAAGCGATATCTCTCGTTGTATACAACGTTGTCCCATCACTTCTTTTCAATATCAATTCTTTATCTATACCAAATTCTTTTAAATCTAGGTATGAAACTTCATTTTCCTTATAAAATCTTGTTCTTTTTAATCTGTTTAAGACATTTTCAACCTCACCATTAAACACGAAATCACTCTCATATATAAATTTGTCGTGCTTTATATTTAAACGACTCAACGTTTCTCGTATTCCTTTCAAACAATACTCAACAATATTTCTAACTTCTGTTTTAAAAATTCCTTTCTCGTATTTTTTCATTATCTCTCTTACTTCTTTTTCAGCTTCAGAATTTTCTTCCAAATATTTATTTGCTTTAACATATACGTCAGCTATTGCATGATCGTTCTTCTTTTTTTTATCCAGAGGAAACTTCTTTAAACCAAATAACAAAATAGCGACTTGTCTACCCATATCATTCACGTAGTAATGTGTTTCAACCTCGTATCCATTAAAGCGTAGAAGTCTTGCCAACGAATCCCCTATTATTGCATTTCTCAAATGTCCAACATGTAGCGGCCCGTCTGGATTTGCGGATGTGTGTTCGATCACAACCCTTTTCCTCGTTTTTAAACCGGAGCCGAAGAGTTTACCTTTATTTTTTACTTCAAGTATCAAATCTTTTGCGAATTTATTATAATCTATATGAAAATTAATATAACCATTTATATTTTCAATTTTATGTATATATTTATATTTTCTTATATTGATTTTGTTAAGAATTTCTTCTGCAATTTCTACTGGTTTTCGTTTTAAAGATTTTGCAAGTTTAAATGCTACATTTGTAGAAAGGTCTCCGAATTTTTCTTTAGGTTCTTCTAAAGTAAAATCAACATCAAGTACGCTTTTAAGACAGGATTTTACTTCCTCTTCAAATCTCTCAAACATTTTCTGAAACACCTTTAAAATGCGAGATTACAAACTTTCTATCTAAACTAGCTATTAAACTTGCAGCTCTTGGTCCATAATGTCGATTCAATAAAGATATATAGATTGCACGGAATGCTTCTTTCTGATCAATACCTATATTTCTAGAGGTTTCGTATATCGCATCATGAATTTCATTTATACCTGCATCAGGATGAGATTCAAGCCATTCAGCAAATTTCTTTAAGAATCTTTTCTGCTCGTCACTCAATTTGTTTAAAATTTCTCTGTAATCTTTGACAATTTTTATCCTTGAATCCTCAGGTATAAATTCTTTTACGAAGTTTCTTGCCAATTCTATTCTTTTTAATATATATTCTTTAAGTTCTTCATTGTAATGACCGCTTCTCTTCAAACTGTTAATTATGGAATCCAAATCGTTAAAAATCTGAACTAAAACTATTAGATGTGAATATGGAACGTTTATGAACGGTTTAATATCTTTAGTTTGAGAATAATAATACAATTTCTTATAGTTATATTCTTCCTTCTTATCTTTTAACTTGATCTTGTTATGAAAAATTCCCGAAGCTTTATCGTATTCATCGTATAGTTTTGGAACATCATTCCAATTGAAATTTCTCGCTTTCATCAGCTTTTTTGCATATAAAAATCTTAAAAGCTCTGGTTCAGCGACTTTAAGCCAGTCTTTTGGATAAATAACGTTTCCAACGCTTGCGGACATCTTTTTTCCTCCTATCATAATATGTTCGTAAAATATTGGTATTGGTGCTGGATGATTTAGCACGTGCTCACAAATCTTTGCATTTATCCAAAAAGCAGAATCCGGAACTATATACTCTTTACCCGCTCCTTCAGTAGCTACATTCCACCTATACCATTGAGCGGCCCATTCTCCTTTCCATGGAATCTTTCCCATAACGTTTAGTATATTAACCTCTTCCTCATATCCACAACCTTTTGCAAGATATTTTTCAAACATATAATCTTCACAACGATAATGGGCTTTATTTCCATTTATACTAAGAATTCTTGTTGTTATTATCTTTCCACAGTTCTTACATACTATAAGAAATGGTAACCAATCTTCCTTTTTAACGATCTTTCTTATCTTCTTCAAGTTTTTAATGTATTCTTCTAAAACCTTTTTAAACGAACCTTTTTTGTATTCTTTACTCATGAAGAAAATTTCGGGTTCATTTTTTAAGAAATTATTCATAACGTCTAGGAATTCTGATAAGAAGTGATCGGAATAACTTTTATGGCATCCGTAGGGGTCTGGTATCAAGCATACAGGTTTACCTATATAGGTTTCGAATTCTTTTGGAACTTGCTTTGGAATTTTTCTCAACGGATCCATATCCTCCGCAACCCATATCAGTTTCGCATCGTAACCCATTTCTTGTAAGGCAGTTACAACAATATCTCCTCTTATCGTATCACTTAATCTACCTATATGTAAAACCCCAGATATCGATGCTGAACTCTTAACGATAAAAAATTTCTTCGTATCTGAAATCTCTTTATCCATGACTAGGAACTTTTTACGTTCTATTATCTCTCTGGCTTTCTTCTCTGCCCAAAATATTTCTTCCTTCATATTTATTTTAAGGTTTTTATAACATTATGATTTCGTAGTATTAAATATTTTTTTTAAAATTTATAACGTTTTCGTTATTATTATGGTTCGTGCATATATTGAAATAAAGGTTGAATCAGGAAAAGAAAAGGATGTGAGAAATGAGTTAAGAAAAATACCGGAAGTTAAATTAGCAGATATAATAACGGGTGATATTGATATAATTGTTGTTGTTGAAGCCGAAACTTACAACGATATTGCGAACATTATCCTAGAAAAGATTAGAAGAATTCCTGGAATAGTAAGAACGGAAACACATATAGCTTTTGAATGAAAGAAATTGAAATACTTAAAAATTATGGTATTCCAGAAAATATAATTTTTGAGTTTAAAAAAAGAGGTATAGAATATTTATATGACTATCAGTTCGAAGCTATTGAAAAAGGATTATTGAATTTGAAGGAATCTTTTGTAATCTCTGCTCCAACAGCTAGTGGAAAGACTTTATTAGCAGAATTATTGATCATCAAATATTTGATAGAATATCCTGATAAAAAAGCTTTATATATAACGCCGTTAAAATCTCTTGCAAAAGAAAAATATGAACTGTTTAAAAGTTATGAAAAATTTGGATTAAATGTTGCAATTTCTACTGGAGATTATGATTCGAGTGATGAATGGCTTGGGAACTATGATATAATAATAACAACTATTGAAAAAGCCGATAGCTTAATGAGACATAATTCCTCATGGTTAAAGGATGTAGGTGTTACGATTGTTGATGAAATACATCTGATCAATGATAGAGATAGAGGAGCGACGTTAGAAATTTTGATAGTAAAGTTGAAAAGAACATATAATCCTCTTTTATTAGCATTATCTGCAACAATACCAAATGATAACGAAATAGCAGAATGGCTTGGAGCAAAACTCGTTAGAAGTAATTTCAGACCGATTAAATTAAGAGAAGGTGTTCTATACAATCATATTGTTTATTTTTTGGATGGCGAAAAGAGAATAAAAAAATTTTACGGAGATGAAGTTCTTGATGCTGTATTAGATACAATAAAAGAGGACGGTCAATGCTTGATATTTGTTAACAGTAGAAATGCAGCCGAAAATCTTGCGATTAAACTATCAAACGTGATGAAAAAACATCTTAAACCGGAGGATAAGAGAACGTTGCTAAAGATTTCCAGAGAGATTTTAAAAATTCTTGAAGAACCAACAGATACGTGCAAAAAGTTATCATCATGCATAGCCGGTGGAGTTTCATTTCATCACGCTGGATTATTATCGAAGCATAGAGAATTCGTTGAAAAATATTTTAGGGATAGAATTATAAAGGTTATAGTTGCAACTCCAACATTAGCAGCTGGTGTAAATCTTCCAGCTAGAAGAGTTATTGTTAGAGATTATGTAAGATATGATAAGAGAGGATTATCCTACTTACCAGTATTTGAAGTAAAACAAATGTTCGGAAGATGTTTGGTTGAAGATACAATTATTAAGACTAATCTTGGTTTTTTGACAATAAATGAGATACTGAGAAGATTTGATGATATATATTTTATTAGCTATAATTTTAAGAAAAAAAAGTTTGAACCAGTTAAACCCATCTACTTTACTAAAAGGATTGAGAAGCGATTATTAAGTATAAAATTAAAGAACACAGAAATAACTTTAACGGAGGATCATCCAATATTAAGTTATAGTCAGGGATTGTTATGGAAAGAAGCGAGAGATTTAAAACCTGGAGATTATGTAATAATTTATGATAGAGGAAAAATTTTAAAGGAAGAAATACTTCATGTTTATAATTTTTCTACAAATTGTTATGTTTATGATTTTTATTTAGAACGTAATCATAATTTTATAGCCAACAATTTTCTCGTCCATAATTCTGGAAGGCCCGAATATGATGAAATAGGAGAAGCTTTTTTGATAGCTAAGAGTAAAAATTCAATGAAAGAATTAATAAGACGATACATAATATCCAGTCCGGAAAAAATAGAATCAAAACTTGCTATTGAGAGAAATTTAAGATTTCATATATTGGGATTAATCGCATCTGAAATGGTAAACGATATTGATACGTTGATTAATATTCTTAAGGATACGTTCTATTATTACCAATATCGTAGAATAGATTTCGAAGAAAAAATTTATGAAATAATTGAATTTTTGGTTAAAAACAATCTGATAAAAGTTAAGGATAACGAAATGAAATCAACACCAATTGGTAAGAGAGTTGTTGAGTTATACATAGATCCAGAAACTGCCACGATGTTTATTACTTCGTTACATAGACAAAAAAGAAATAAAGACTTCTTTTATATATTTACGATTTCAAAATCCTATGAAATGCCAAAACTAACTATAAAGCTTTCTGAAAAAGAAATTTATGAGGAAATGCTTGAAAAATATTCAGATGATATTTTTGTTGGAGAACATGATACTTACGAAAATATTCTGGAGTGTTTAAAAATTTCTTCAATAATACTAGACTGGATTAACGAATATAAAGAAAATTATATCCTACAAAAACATAATATTGCACCTGGAGATTTAAGATCAAGAATAGACGTTGCAGAGTGGTTAGTATATTGTTTAAGAGAATTATCTAAGCTTATAAAAAAGGAAGAATTTAATTATCTGGATAGATTAATGAAAAGAATAAAATATGGCGTTAAAGAAGAATTGCTGGATTTAGTTAGATTGGAAGGAATTGGTAGAGTAAGAGCACGGTTTCTTTTTAAAATTGGAATTAGAAGTGTAGATGATATTGTTAAGATAGGAAAATCAAAGATGAAAAAGATATTAGGAGAAAAAGTTGGTGAACAAATTTATCTCAAGGCTCTGGAAATATATAACTGTAAAAATTTCAATACTAAAAG
>JALTZH010000174.1 GCA_027051265.1 archaeon
ACATTATTTTCGCGTTTCGGGGACTTCTTTTATTTCTTCTTCTTACTATGTCTAATTTTAACATAACAAAATTTACGAATGAACAATCTTACATCCCTTAAATGTTTTAAAATGTTTCTATGTATTCTTAAAGATATAACTGATAAGAAAGAATTGTACGAAAAATTGGAGAGCGTTATGAAAAAAATGACGTTGATGAAAAAACTTGTTAAAAGAAAAGTAATTGCAATAGATATAATATCTCATGATATTTTAAATCAAGTTACATCTATAAAGAATTATATACAATTACTAAAAGAATTTAAACTTGAAGAAAATGTTAAAAAAATCTTGAGAAGAATTGATAAATACGTTGATCGAATAGTAGAAATTCTTCATAATAGTATTAGATTGGCTAAGCTTTACAGTATTGATGAATTCCAAAAAGTTGAGATGAACCTATATGAATTAGTAAGTTCCGCTATTTACTCTCTTGAAACCAAAGCTAGAAAGAAAAATATAAAGATAAAAAACCTCATAGATAGAAACCTATTGGTTAACGTTAATCCTATATTTATAAACGTTATAGAGAATCTTTTGGATAACGCCATAAAATATTCATATGAAAATTCTCACGTTATTATAGAGGCTGAGGAGTTGAATGGTAAAGTTAGAATAAAAGTAAAAGATTACGGTGTTGGGATACCGGATGAATATAAGAAAAAGATTTTCGAAAGATTTGAAAGATATTCAAAAGAAGGAATAAAAGGAACAGGACTGGGATTAGCAATTGTAAAAAGAATCGTTGAATTGCATAACGGTGAAGTATGGGTTGAAGATAACAAGCCACGAGGATCAATATTTGTCGTTGAAATTCCAAAGAAGTAAGAGATTTGAGTTGGTGAGAATCCAATGAAATATAAACGTATATTTCTAGCTGGAGCATCAGGCTTTATAGGTCGAGAGATATACTTTACATTGAAACAGAATAATTATGATGTAGTTTGTTTCTGTAGAGATAAGAATAAAGCAAAAAAAGTTTTAGGAAATGATGCCAATATAGTTTCCGGTAACATCATAGATAAGACATCCTATTCCAATTTAGAATTTGATGCTGTAATATATTCAATCGGAATAATAAAAGAAAGAGAGCAACGATTTGAAGATGTTCATTACATTGGTGTTAAAAATCTCATAGAGGTTTGTAAAAAGAAAAACGTTGAACGATTTATTTTAATTTCAGCTTTGGGTGTTGAAAGAAAAGATACAAAATATTTTAGAACAAAGCTTATGGGAGAGAATCTATTAAAAACATCTGGATTGATTTATACGATATTCAGACCATCTGTTGTCTTTGGTGAGCATGATCAATCGATAAATCAACTCATAAAACTTGTTGAGAAGTATCCTGTTGTTCCAGTTTTACCGTCCGGATGTTGGCAACTCATATATGTAAAGGATTTAGCGAAGATCGTAGTAGCATCGATAAACAATAAAAAAACTTTCAATAAGGTATATGAAGTTTGTGGTAAGAAATGTTATGAAATACGTGAAATTATAGATCTTATAGCAAGGGTACTTGATAAAAAAAGGTTTAAACTTTATATACCAAAGTTTATATTTTTCTTAATATGTTATTTATCAGAAAAATTTGGTGGCTTTTTTGACAGAGAAATTTATAGAATGTCAATACGTGACAATAGATGTAAACAAATGGACTTTCTAAAGGATATAAAAATCGATTTAAAAGATTTTGAAGAATATCTCAAGGAGATATTAAGGAGACATTAATATAATTATGTTATATATTTCAATAATAATTAATGAGGTTAATTTTTTTACGTTAGAATAATATGAGAGAAGAAATTATTTTAGTAAATGAAGTACGTAATTTCTTAGAGAAATTAGTTGGTTTGAATGATAAAATTGATATAGATAGACTTAAACATGATAAGGATTATTTTACTCATATATATAAAATGTTAAAATCCAATTTAATAAAATTAAAAGAATTAAAAAACAAGATGGAAGATTATGGTTTTGATTCGACGTTCTTTCCTTTAGATGTTGAAAGATATTCTCCTCTCCAACAGATAAAAAAAGGATTCAAGAGAGAAGATATTGAGAATCAAAAAGATGTTGCAAGACATAAAATCATATTGAAAGAATCTGCAATGCTTAAGAAAAGTTTATATGAACAAACAAAGGCTTCGATATCTAGTCATAACATTGCACTTGGTCATCTAGAGGAATTAGGCTTCGCAGAATGTAAAAGTTGTGGAAAAATCATCAAAGGAAACGATGTGATAAAAGTTATAGAAAAAAACGATAGGATTATCTGTCCAAAATGTTATAACGAGGATATAATTTTCAAACAAAATCCTGAAAGTATTTATAGGATAGATTTACTTAAATATTTACCTTATGATGGAAGAATAGAATACTATATCTCACAACTTGAACCAATTGAAAAGATCGTTTATAGGAAAATAATTAAAATATTGAGAGAAAAGAAAAGAGGAAATATAAAATCCGTTACGGTAATTTTTAGAATTAAAAGAAATGGTTCTTGGGTATTAAAGAAACAACAAATCTTTCTAGATAAAGATAAAAACTTTGAGGAAATACTCAGGAAAAAATATAAAGATATAGTAATAGAAAAAGTTAAATATCATTTTAGAAGAAGCCTTTTGGTTAGTGGTAAGTTTAACAGACAGGTTCTCGTATTAACATATATCAGAATGTTGAGTAAATATCTACAAGATTATATAAACAAGCTTATAAAAAAGCATGGAATTGATATCGAAAAACTCTCAAGATTTGAAAGAATGAAAAGATCCTTGGATAGAAAATTACTTGCAACAACATATGCTATTGATCAACGAATAATAGATGAACGTGAAGAGTTGCTTAGAAAGTATGAGGAAGAACTAAGAAAAGAAGGATTCATAGATGAAAAAGGAAACATCGTTGAAGATTTGGAAAAGGCTTTAGACTTTAAAAGGAAACTCAGAAGATTAGCTACTAGATTTATCTTGTTCTTAATGGCTTGGGATCTCTTTAAATTCTTCTTAATAAAACCATACAGAGAAAGAAGATACGCTGGAATCTTTCCAGGATTGCAACCTATACCAGACATATCTATACTCAAAAAGGTATTAAAAGTCCTGTCAAGTAAAACCATACCAAAAGTTCTTGAAAGTTACTTAAACGAAAAATTTTATACAATAGAAGAGGCGCATGAAGTTATAAGTAAAAAGTTTGAAATCGAAAAATTGCTCGAAAATTATCTTAAAGTAATATCCAGCAGAGCTGTTGGAGCGACGGTTCTATATCTTTATACAAATCTAAGTTTAAACGATGTTGAACAGGTGTTAAATGTTAAGAAAGATGATATAAAAGATGTCCTAAAAATTATAATAAGGCTTGGTAAAAAGGATATAATACCAGAGGAAAAAATCTCAGAACTTGAAGATGTTAAGAACATAAAAGTCTCAGAAAAAGCGTTAGAATTTTTGAAGTTGGTCAAAACTAGTACAAGAAGAAGAAGGAGAAAATTAAAGGAAACAATTGAATAAACGTTTCATGGATTCGATTCATAATAAATTCTAAAAGCTTCTTTAATATCTATAGGAACTTCTATTTCTTTTTCATACTCTTCTTTTTCGCAAAAGAACCTTGAAAATTTTGGACAAATTATAAACACTTGGATTTCAAAATCTTTGTTGGGGATTAATTCCTTTAATAAATTTTTCACATAAAATTCTAGAGCATCGTTCAACGTTGAGAGATCGAGCAGATACTCTTTTAACAATTCATCAGGGATTTCTTTCTCGTAATAATAATCGTAATCGTAGGGATATCCGCATAAAAGAGTAGATCCATCATCTATTTCTACAACATGTTCGCAACAATAACAATTCTCAAACTCTATGAAAGATTTATGCTCGTTATATCTTACTTTTATCTTCTTCTTACTATTAATGATCTCTCTTTTATGTATCTCTTTGATTTTCTCCAGAAGTTTTATAATACTTCTTTTCTCACCAATTTTTTCTATTTCTTTAAACAGATTTTTTTGTCCATAAAAAATTTATAGCATTTATTTGTTTGTGATAAATCTTTAAGCAATAACAATATTTCCCAAATTAAAAGCAAAGTTACTATTCTGAACAAGTAAACTTCTATAAAACACTTTTTGTATAAATAATGATAACAACAACTATGATGCTTTTTAAGAGCTCTTTAAAACGGATAGAAGTTCTGTTGAATCTGAACCATAATATGAAACGGTACCATTTTTTAGTAGTAAAAATTTATTACATATATTAATTGCATCCCGAATATTGTGCGTCGTTAACAGAATAATACTTTTTCTACGTATTTCTTTTAATATATTTATAACCTGCGTTTTTGTATTAAAATCTAAACCTGATAATATTTCATCTAAAAGTAATACCTTTGGCTCTTTTATCAATTCCTTTACCAATGTTACAAGTTTTTTCTGACCATATGATAGTTCCTTAAATTTCTTCATAAGGAAAGGTTTTACATAAGATAATAAATCCGATTTATTCTTTTTATATATATTAAGAAATATCTTTAGATTTTCATATACAGATAGTTCTTCATACAAGTTAAAATCATGCATAACATATCCTATAAATTTGCGAATAACTCTACTATCGGACTTTAAGTCATAGTCAAGAATTCTCACATCACATATATCAGGTTTTATTATAGTTGCTAATATATTTAATAGGGTTGTTTTTCCAGAACCATTCGGTCCTAGAATTGCAAGAATATCTCCCAATTCAATTTCAACATCTCGTATTCTTAGTTCAAATTCTCTAAATCTTTTGACTATCTTTTTTATATGAATCGAATGTTCCTTATTTTTTTGTTTCATACTTTAATTATTTCAATTTTTAAAAAAGATATTTCTATACAATACCAAGCATAGTATTGTTTTTTATTCTACGAGGCATGTCTTATTTGTAGTATTAAATGATAATCTTTTTATTATTATTATGATATTTCAGATATTTGATAAAATTAGAGAAAAATTTTTGGTCAAAAAAAGAGTATATAACAAGTTCGAGGATCCACTATATACGTATGATTATTATTGGAAAAGAAAGTAGCCCGGTGGTGTAGCAGGTCAATCATGCGGGGCTTTGGACCCCGTGACGGCGGTTCGAATCCGCCCCGGGCTATATTTTTTATTTTAGTTTATTAATAAAACGTTTTTAAACATTTTCTTCGATAATACTTTTTATTATGTCTCTTACATTTAACCAATCTTTTAAAATTACATCTTTCCTTTTAGGATCATATAAACCAGCTGCTGGATGATACATAGGGATTATTGTTATTACGGAATCTATTGAAACAACTTTATAAACTTTTCCATGAATTTTTGATATTGGTTCATTTTTTAGTTTGAATTTTTTGAATATATAATTTTTTGCAACGTTTCCTAACGTGATAATCAGCTTAGGTTTTATAAGAGTTATTTGTTTTTCGAGAAATTTACTACACAGTTTTATCTCCTGATCCGTAGGCTCCCTATTGTTTGGAGGTCTACATTTCACAACGTTTGTTATATAAACGTTTTCTCTCTTAATTCCAACAATTCTAAGTAATTCATCCAAAAATTTACCAGCTGCACCAACAAAAGGTCTTCCTTGCAGATCTTCATGATATCCCGGAGCCTCACCTATGAGAATTATTCGTGAGAAAATATTACCCTCACCAGGTACTGCATTTTTTCTATTTTTATATAAGCCACATCTTTTACATAAATGAATTTCCTTCTCTAATTCTTCAATTCTCATAAATATAATTTTTTATTCTGACATTGATTATTTCGGAGAATTCTTACTCCCCTTGAAATTATATAATACTTTCTATGATATTCAACGATTTTTTTCGGAACTATTTCCATTGCTTCTTTGATTTCATCTTCCTCAAATCCTATAATTTTTAGCATCGAAGATATATCTGTTGAAGATCTCAATTCATATATACTTTTTGCTCCAGAGGTAATTATGAGATCGAACTCGTATTTTCTTTTCAATCTCAAAATTTCTTTTATATTTGATAGAACTTTTATTCTCTTACTACCTGTAGCCGTTATTAAATCTCTAAGTTTTATTTCTATAGCTATGTTGTTATCTCTACAACTTCTCGCTATATAGTAATCAATATAATGAGGAAAAGATATTATATCTATTTTATAATTTTCGGAACATTTTCTAATAAGTCTTGGTTCTTTCACATCAACAAGTATGAAATCAAATTCGTTTAAACATTTTTTCAACATTTCGTTTAACTCTCTAATATTTTTGGGCTTAATTTCTATACCTGAAATGTATTCCGAATATTTTATACCATCACAGAAACCGAGTTTAATTTTAAGCATATCTGCAACTCTAAGATAATCTTCTATCTGGTTTTCTCCCGATGAATTTTTAGAATGAACATGTAAATCTATAAACCTTATTTTCATAAACTTGTATTAATTAATATGAAAAAAAATTTAAAGGCGATAATTCTTGCTGGAGGTTATGGTACAAGACTATGGCCTGTTAGTAGAAAGAAAAATCCAAAACAATTTCTTAAAATTATTGGTAATAAAACATTATTAAAGCTTACGGTTGATAGAATAAGAAAATTAACCGACAAGATTATTATTCTTGGTTCAAAATTTATATACAAAGGACTTGAGGATTTGGATAATATAAGCATAATAGTAGAACCAAAACCTAAAGGAACAGCCGCTGCGATTGCATATGCGTGTAAGTTTTTAAGCGATGAGGATTACGTTGCAATATTTCCATGTGATCACATGGTAGATGAAAAATTTTTGGATTTGGTTAGATATGCCCTAAGATTCGCGGATGATTACATATGTCTATTTGGTATTAAACCAACATATCCAGAAACGGGATATGGATACATAGAGCTTGGTGAAAAAATTGATGAAAAAGCTTATAAGGTAAAGAGATTCATAGAGAAACCGAGCTATGAGGTTGCGAAGAAATTAATTAACAACGCTTTATGGAATTCTGGTATATTTCTATTTAAAATAAGTAAAATTTTAGAAGAATATAGGAGACATGCGCCAGAAATCTTAAATAACTTAAACGATTTTGACAAGATACCAGAAACGTCAATAGATTATGCTATAATGGAGAAAACCGATAAAGCAATAGTTCTTGAATTTGATGGTTATTGGAGAGATATAGGTAGTTGGAAATCAGTATATGAAGTACTTGAGAAAGATCAATATGGAAACGTTGTTATAAATGAGAAGACAATAACTATTAATACAAAAAATTGCTTGATTTATGGATATAATAGACTTATTGCAACTATAGGAGTTGAAGACTTAATAATAATTGATACAGAGGATGCTCTGCTTGTAATGAAAAGAGAGGATGCAGAAAAAGTTAAAGATGTGGTTAAAATCTTAAGGAAAAAAAACATGGATTATTATTTATGATTGAGGATTATAATAATCTTAAAAAGATTTTAAAAGAAACCATATCCATAGCCGTAATAGGTGCATCTAGAAATGAATCAAAACCATCTAATTATGTTCCGAAATATTTAAAGGAAAAGAGTTATAAAATAATTCCTGTAAATCCATATGCGAGTGAAATTTTAGGAGAAAAATGTTATAAAAATTTATTAGAAATAAAAGAAAGAATAGATCTTGTTCTTGTTTTTAGACCTAGAGAAGAAATTCCCGAGATTGTAAAGATAGTCGCCGAGAGATATGACAAATGTAAAGATGTTAAATATCTCTGGCTTCAAGAAGGTATATATTCGGAAGAAAAGGATTTCAAACCTTTACTAGAACGTGGTATTAAAGTAATTCAAAACAAATGCATAATGAAAATACACTCAAAGCTTTTCAAATAAATACATTTTTTAATTTTTCTTTATGAAAGAATTGGTTAAAAATATTATAGAAAAATATAATCGTTATAGATATCCAGAAATAGAAGCAAATTTACTAAAAATGAACGAAAAAGAAATCGTTGTGGAATTTTTTGGCTATCTTTGCAAAAGTTGTGGACTTTATGACCATTTTGAAGATCTAAAGTATATGTTGGAAGAGGAAGGAATAAAATCTGAAATTAATGAAATAAAGGATATTGTCGTTGAAGAAAATGGTAAAATAAATATTATATATATAGTAAAGTATAAAATATTATGATAATTAATCTCGGAGTAAAAATTCCTAAAGAACTAATAGCTCAAGAACCAATAGGAAGAGGAAAATCGAGATTAATGGTTATATCTGAGAATAAAATATATCATAAAAAATTTTCAGAGATTGTGGAGTTTTTGGAGGATGGTGATGTTGTTGTTGTAAACAATTCAAAAGTTATTCCTGCTAGACTTTTCGGTAGAAAAAAAACTGGTGGAAAAGTTGAAATTCTTCTAATAAAGAAGATCGAAGCCAATACTTGGAGATGTCTTGCTAAAGGAAAACTTAAAAGGAAAGAAACGATGATAAAGATTAACGATATCGATGCCAAGCTCATAAGACATGATGGAGAATTCATAATAAAATTTGAGAAAGAAATAGACCTTAATAAGTACGGAAAAGCTCCATTGCCACCGTATATAAAAAAGGATGTTCCGTTAGAAAAATATCAGACAATCTTTGCAAAAGTTAACGGATCTCTAGCCTGTCCAACAGCAGGATTGCATTTCAGTAAAGAAATAGTACAAAACTTGATAAAAAAAGGTGTTAAATTTGTTGAAATAACGTTACACGTTGGGTTGCCGACATTTAAACTTGCAAAATCTTTAGAAGAATATCAAAAAATATTCAAAGAGGAAGCAGAATATCTTAGAGTAACAAAAGAAGCGGCAGATATAATTAATAATGCAAATAAAAGAGGTAAACGTATCCTAGCTGTAGGTACTACCAGTGTGAAAGCTTTGGAAACATGTTCGAAAGATGGAAAAGTTTATCCGTATGAAGGATACTCTTCCTTATTTATATATCCAGGATACAAATTTAAATCTCCTATAAATTCAATCCTAACAAATTTTCATCTACCGAACTCCAGTAACATATTGCTGGTTGCAGCATTCGCTGGAATAGATCTTATTAAGAAAGCATATGAAGAAGCTGTAAAGATGAGATATAGGTTTTATTCGTTTGGGGATGCGATGTTGATATTGAAATGAGATTTCATGGCGGAGGCTACTTAAAGGGGTTTCTAGATTTTAGTTCGAATATTAATCCGTTAGGAGTACCAAAACCTATAGAAGAAGAAATAAGAAGATGTTTAAAAGAAGAAATTTATAAGTATTATCCAGATAGTAATTATTTAAATATAAAGAGAGCGATTTCATACTTTTATGATGTTGAAGCAGAAAACATCGTTCAAACAAATGGAGCTTCTGAGGCATTAAGTCTTATAGTTTTGCTTCTAAAACCAAAATACCTCGTGACGTTTGAACCTTCTTTTGGTGACTATGAATTACTTACAAAAGCATTAAACGTAAAGCTTATCAAGCATAGATTGAATTTAGTAAACGATAAATTTATCTTTGAGTTCGATTTTGTTAAAAATTTAAAGGAAGAAAAATTGGGTTTAATAATCATCGTAAATCCTAACAATCCTACTGGTTCATATGTGGATATCGATAAAATAATAGAACTAGCTCATGAAACAAGCAATATAATATTACTGGATGAAGCTTATTCAGAAGTTAGTGACTACGATACAATACTTAAGAAGCATGAGGATCTCCCGAAAAATGTTGTTGTCGTTAAAAGTTTTACAAAAGTTTTTTCCATTCCAGGTTTAAGAATTGGATTCATATATTCAAGGAATCGTGAACTCATAGAAAAAATCGATATTATAAGACCTATATGGAATTTGAATTCGATAGTTGATTATAGTTTGAGTAAAGCTTTAACTTCGTATAAGAAGGATCTTTGGTCGTTTATTAATCATACAAAAAAATACATAAAAAATGAAAGAAAAATGCTAAGCCATAAACTTTCAAATTATTTTCAAGTATATAAATCTTGTACAAATTTTATAATGTTAAAATCAAATTGCTCAGCAAAAGTTATCCATGATATGCTATTGAAAAGAAGGATAAAGATTCGAACCCTTAACAATTTTGGAAAAGAATATCTAAGAATCTCTGTAAGACGTAGGGAGGATAATGAAGTTCTTATCAAATCTATTAGAGAAATTTTCAGAAATATTAAAAGGCATTAGAGCTTTGGTGTCATTTTTTACAATAATACCAACAGGTATTCATGATATTCACCTTGCATCAAGATATTACTTTTTAATCCCATTGGTTGGATTTATAGAAGGAATTGTAATATACTCGTTTTCTTTCTTACCTTTGAATGAAGTTCTAAAAAAGTGTTTAATTTTTTTAACGTATTATATTATAACTGGCTTTTTACATATGGATGGTTTCATGGACTTTCTCGATGCCATTTTCTCAAAACGAAAGGGATTAGATGCTTTAAGGATAATGAAACAACAATGTAGAGGATCGATGTCAATAGTATTTACCGTAATTATAACGATAACAACTTTCGTACTAATATTTAATCTGAAGATTTATGAAATATTAATACCAATCATTTTACTAGCAAAACAATCCGAGTTTATTTTAGCATATATTTCAAAACCTTCTGGATATAGTAGTTTGGGTAGATTATTCATATTGCAATCCAAGGATATTAACAAGTTAGTTCTCAATAATTTAATATTTTTTATATTAATAATTATAATTATATATATATTTAAATTGAATGAATATCTTTTGTTATTACTTCTATCTGTTACAATTTTGATATCTTATTTTGTAAATCGTTTAGCAAACAATATATTAGGATTTGTAAACGGTGATGTGTTAGGATTTTGTTTTGAATCTTCAAGATTTTGTTTACTCTTGATTTCATTCGCTTTTACTTAATTTTTTATGAAAAAATTGTCTGTTGTAATTTCTGGAAAAGGGGGAGTGGGAAAAACAACCGTTGCCTCGTTTTTAGCTAGAGCATTGGCATCATATGGTAAAGTTATACTAATAGACTCAGATCCAAGTATGAACCTAAACACGACTTTAGGTATAGAACGTCCAAAACCTATATCAGAACTTAAAGAGTTAATTAGAGAGAGAACTGTTGTTGGTGAAGGGTTATATAAACTAAATCCATACGTTGATGATATAATAGAAAAATATTCAAAGAGTATTGGAAACATATCGTTACTTGTTTTGGGAACAATAAAAGAAGCTTATTCAGGATGTATTTGTCCAGAAACCGCATTTCTGAGAGCTCTATTAAGAAAATTGTTGTTAGAAGATTCCCACATAATATTGGATACGGAAGCTGGCTTAGAATTCATAGGTAGAGGATTAGCTGAGAGATTTAGTCATATGCTTATAATAACTGAACCAAGTCTTAAATCAATTGAAACAAGTAACAGGATATATGAGTTGAGTGTTGATTTAAATATAAGACGGATTTATTGTATTGCGAATAAGATTAAATCGGAAGAGGATATTGATATAATAAAGAGAGGTATAAAGTTTAAAATTATTGAATATATCCCTTACGAT
>JALTZH010000175.1 GCA_027051265.1 archaeon
ATGTTATAGATAGCTTAATTCGCCAAATATAATAACGTTTATGATTTGTGATTAAGATATTTATAAAAATCTTTACAAAATTTTAAAAACATAATTTGTTATACCTGATAAATATTCAAATTCTAAAAATGAGATTGCATAGTTATACTTAAATTTTAATAACACTATCTTTAACCATTTCGATCATGCCAAGACATGGTAAATTATTCCATGCCGGAGTTATTTCTTTTAGATCGACATACTTTATTTTTACTCGATCACATGCATTTCTAAGCAATTTTCTTCCTATACCACAAATAAAAGCAACGTTAAGGTTATACTTTTCAACCACATATTTTAGATACGATGCCACTGTTCTAATTATTTCATTTTTTATATTCCTACAAATTCTAAGAATTACGTTTTCAGAGATTTCTTCAAGATCACTACACAACAATCTTGCAATTCTTCTCATACTTTCTTCTCTACTCTTTCCTTTTTTGTCTGGAGTTTCACAGCTATATTCTTCGAGTTCATTTAGCACGTTGAATACATCTGCAGTTATTGCAAAATACTCAGACGAAAATCTTACAAATTTTCCTTTCAATTTAATTCCCTTCAGTATTGTATTTAGTGGTGTTCTTAGATATCCTATATAAAGTAATTGTTTCATAAGCATTCTCTCTAAATCACTTCTTCCGTATAGCTTTACTCCCTTTTTAAAAGGTATTATATCTGTTGTTGTACTTCCCATATCCAGTAGAATTCCTCTGTTAAATTTTTTTTCAAGAAAATAGATACTACCAACAAAATTTGCACCGGCTATTTTGTATGGATCTTCGATTCGAGAACTTTCTACAAGAGTTTGGTCATATGTAAGATAAAGTGGATTTTCAAATATTTCATCACATAAATTTACCAAATTCCTTACACCAATTTTCTTACTTGGAAATACATCCGAGAGTTCTGCTGTGAAAGTTATCGCTACGTAATCATACCTATACTTGTTCGCAATATTTGAAAGTTTTTTATCCAACTTGTCTAATTTTTTCCAGATGGGAAAGTAAAAAGTAAAATTTTTAACTACATCGTTCTCGTAGTATAATTGTTTGAGATAAGCTCCTCCTATATCAAGGGCAAGTATTTTCATTTAAAGGACTTCGAATTCACAGTAATTGTCTCCTACTTTTCTACATTTTACTGTATGAATAACAACTTCCTTGTTTAATTTTTTCGAAAGAACACCAGCGATAAATCCTTTTTCAATGATACATGAAGTTCTTGGAAGTTTGGTTGCAGATTCTATAATAGAACAAGAATAACAGTTATACATTCTAAATTTGTTGTTGATAACTTCAGAAACACCAACACCTTCCTTGTTAAAAATCCTTGAAATTTCTTCTAGAATTTTATCCAGTTCACTTGACTGTACTTTTTTAGCATAGATTTCATATCCGATGTCGAAACCAATTTTGTATAGTTCTTGATCTGTGAATTTTTCTTTCAATCTTTTATATATTTCAAAGAGTAATGGAATAGCACTTTCTTCTTTAGCATACTTGTTAAAGTATTCATCGTTAAGCTTATAATATTTTTTCTTTATACCTCTACCACAATCTTCTTCTCTAACAAGTTTTATTATTCCGATGTTTTCCAATATTTTCAAATGATACGTGATACTGGAACGTGTAACATTTAAGAGTTTCGCTAGCGTTGAATTACATATCTCCTTATTTCTCATAGCAATTTCAATGATTTTTCTACGCGTTGGATTCTTTAGTATCTTATAAATATCTAAACCAACTGTACCATTTTCATTAAATTTTTTCATAATTAATTATTATCATTTCTTTTTAATATTTTACTAAATTTCCTTCCTAAAAATTTTAACTATTTAAATATTTTGCTTAAAATTTCTCTTTAAAAAATTATTAATGTTCAAAAGTTACTTTTTTTTTGTTTTTAGGTATAAGTTGTGAGGAGATTATTATGGTTACTGTTGTTGTAGGAGGTCAATGGGGAGATGAAGGGAAGGGCAAAATTGTAAGCTTTCTTGCTCTAAAGGATAAATACGATATCGTCGCAAGAGCTGGAGTTGGACCAAATGCTGGACATACGGTAGTAATAAACGGAAAGAAATATGGTTTGAGACATGTTCCAAGTGGCTTCGTGTATAAAAATGCAAAACTTTATATAGGTGCTGGTGTATTGATTAATCCGAAAGTATTTCTCGACGAGGTTAAACTAACCGAAACAAAAAACAGAATTAAGATAGATTTCAGATGTGGTATAATAGAAGAGACTCACATAAATAAAGATAAAACTGACTCTCATCTCGCTAAAGAGATTGGATCAACAGGTACAGGTTGTGGTCCGGCGAATGTTGATAGAGTTAGAAGGACGTTAAAGCTTGCCAAAGATATTAGCATGCTTAAAGAATTTGTTACGGATGTCGCGATGGAAATAAATAACGCTATTAAAAAGGGTATGAAAGTTTTAATAGAAGGAAC
>JALTZH010000176.1 GCA_027051265.1 archaeon
CAGCGAGGTGAGACACCCACCACCTTTAAGCCGGGGCTGCAGGTGCGCAAGCTCAAGGGCACCGAGCACCCGAAGGACATACTCCGCCTGGGATTTACGCGGGACGGAATAAGGGTGCTGGAGTAGCTACCGTCTCGCACTCGCTTTGTATCTGCTCGCCTTTTCCCCTTCTGCCAGCTTTCTGAAGATGTAGAGGTGCTCGTGGGCGATGAGAAGGAAGTCGTACCTGCCACGCCACCTTTCGCGGGTGGTTTTCATCTTCCACTGGAGCTTTACCACCTCCTCGCGCAGCACAAAGCCGGCGTCGAGGAAGGCTTGCAGTACCCTCTCGGCTATGGGCACGTAGTGCCTGTGCCTCCGCGTATCTCCAATCAGCACGGCGCAGTGCTTCCCCGGCTTGAGCACGCGGTAGCACTCCTCAGCAACCCTGCGCATCTCTTCTATGCAGTCCTCCAGCTTGAGCGAGGATAAATCCCCGGGAACGCGCTTCGCGGAGTAGGCGATTATTCCGGCGTAGGGCGGGTGCGTGGCGATTAGGTCAACGCTTTCGTCGGGAATCAGATTCAGGTTGCGCGCGTCTCCGACGTAGGTTCTTATCTCAGGCTCCTCCTCGTCGAGAGGCATGAAGGAGAAGTCCAGGCGGTTCCTCGTGACCATTATTGCGTCGGGATTTATGTCCACAGCTATGCAGCGCCGCTGCAGAAGCCTGCACTCAACCGCAGTTGTGCCAGAGCCAACCATCTGGTCCAGCACGAGGTCGCCCTTCTCGGTGTAGCGCAGAATTAGGTTTCTGGGAATGTAGGGCGACCAGTTGCCCCGGTAGTTTCCTCTATGCGTGGCCCAGTCCCCGCGCTCCGGAAAGCTCCAAACCGTCGTGGTCTCAAGCTTAAAATTCTTCGGGGCGAATTTTTTTATAACGTGCCTCTCGGGAAGCGCGACCTTCACATTTTCGATGACGACATAAGGGTGAGTTTTGCGGAATTTGAGGTAGTCTTCATGGGTTATTTCGCACATTTTTCGTGATTCTGGATCATAATTTTTATTAAGATCCAATCAGATCACTTTACGTAAATTTGTGATCTGATCGATCCAACATATGGTATTTAAGCTTAATTATGGATTTTTGTAATTAAGTTGTAACAATGCAACCAAAAGGTTTAGATCCCAGAACCTTCAACTCTCATATTATGCCTTCATACTTCTTCGTGGCTGTCTCAAATCAGGAGAACCTCAAGCTGTGCAAGCGTTATGCATTAGCCGGGTTTACCAGCAACATAAATGGAGCGTGGGCTTTTTCGGAAATTGAAGCGGGTGACTACATCTCCTTTCTCTACGGCGCCAGAGCCCACAATCTCTATCAGGTGGTGCACAAGGAGGCGATAAAGAATGCCGAGCACCTCCCGCCCTGGAAGCCGCTGACGTTTAAGGAGAGCGGGAAAACCTACCACTTCCCCTTTCGCCTCTATCTCAGGCAGGTGCGAACCTTTGAAGAGCCCATCGTTAGGGCGGAATTCTCCTACATCGTCGAGAACCTACTGCTGCGCGGTGGATACAGGAAAACCCACTTTCAGGCGGACCTCACAACGCTTCAGAACGTTTCCCAGATGGGCGAGGTTTTCAATGGCGAGGCGGAAGCGCTGGAAATGCCGCCCTATGAAACCTTTACGCCAATGTTTGTGAGGAGCAGGAAGGTTTCACCGCCCTACATCCTGCCCTTCCGCGAGGTGATACTCCAGGCGCTGGTTAGGCGTTATTTGATGAAGGAAGTAAATCTTAAGGCTCTATTCAATAACCTTTTTATCTATTACTCTAATTATGTCAATATTTTCTGCAATATCTGAGATGGTTATACCCAAATTTTTATCTATTTCAATTTCGGAAAAATTTTCCAAATATCCTTCATAAAGTTTTCTTATAGTATTTGATAATATTCTACCCGTTTTTATGTTTAATCCACGAATTTTTTTCAATGAAGTTGCTATATTTTTCCAAAAAGTTAGTAAAACGCTGTCGTTAAATATCTTTGCTATTCTGTATATGTCTCTATAATCACGTGGACCCATAACATATCCCATTTTCCAAGCATAGATAGTAGTAGGCTCTGTGATTTCACTTCCCATTTTCTTCAATCTTTCAAGTACATGATAATAATCCGCGTTTTCTAAATTTTCTGCTATTCTATATCTCCATATATCTATAAACTTTGTATACTCTTTATATTTAGGATTATCTTTCATTTTGTCTAATAAAATTTCTAGTCTAGTTTTTTTAAATTCATTATCATATACTATCACATGTTCTCCAACATTTACCTCGCTCGCTTTTTTTCTAACTATTTTATAATCAGGAGTTAGAATATCAATATTTTCATTTTCGTAGTAACACATAATTTCTTCATTTTCAAATTTAAACTGGTATTTTTTAATTTTTAATTGAAATTGCTTTTCTGTAATTGATTTCACTTTGTTTATACCGGAGGATATTTCAAAATCTTCTTCACCATTTAGTATCTCGTGTATAATGTCATCCCACAATTCAAATACCTTTTTGGCAGCTTTATCATAACTGAGTTTCCTATATGAAGTAGGATACCTTTCTTCATACTTTTTCAAGTTTTTAGTTTTTTCAAAATTTTTTAAAGATTGTACAACCGTTAATTTGTTATATTCACTTAATATTTTTGAAAAAACCTTATTATAATAGTTATATTCTGGTACATAAAAAATAAATACAACATTATCGATAATTGGGGAAGTTATTAGAGAAAATGCTTTTCTGGTATAATTATGATGTGTTAGAAAGGATGGAAATAAACCCCATTTGTAAATATCATTAACTTTGAATATAGATGACGTTGTATAAACATCTATCCAATCTAACCATGATGGAAGAATTTCCATTAAAAATTCTTCTAATGCTAATTTTTCTTGTTGGGATGATGTCAATATTAACATTTTATCTCCTGATTTACTAATTTCTTTGATAATATTTTTAAAAATTTCAACTTTTCCAGATGATTCTGACATTTCATTAAGTTTTTCTAAGTCTAATATAAATTTAAAAAGATATTCATTTCCAATAGAAATTGCCAAATTTCTGAGTCTCTCGAAAATTTTATCTAAATTGGCAATATAGGTATAAGGAGAGATATATTTTTTTAAAATTCTTGAGGGTAAATATCTCCATTCAAAATAGTTTATTGCGAATTTATAAATATAAGCGAAATTAATTGCTGATTCTAAATCTCTCATTTGATTTTTAACATAGTAATAATTTTCCCAGCATTTTTTTAGTTGATCGTTTAAATATTCATCTTTAACAATTTCTATTTTTTTAATTTTTTCAGCAATTGTTTTTGCTAACAATGAGTTTGGAATTTCGAAAGATCTTTCCCTTAAAATTATATTTTCTCTACCTTCTAGATTAATATGTTCTTTTAATGTTTTGTTATTAATCCCAAAGAATTCTACTTTTAAATTTTTGGCTTTGGCATCGCTAAAAATTAAGTTATAAGCATCTAAATTAAAGAAAGATGATACAAACAAAATATATTTATCATCATTAATTTTAGAAAGAACTTTTTTAAGCTGTTGTAATGAAAAGTTGGCAACATCAATAATAATACCCGCAAAATCTTTATCTAAATCTGATAAGTTATTAGAAAAACTTATAAAAGCAAATTTCTTTACTTTTTCTTTGTTTAGTTTTCTTTTTCTTACTATATTTTTATATACGTTTTCTAAAATTTTATTACGTGTTGAAAGGACTAAAACATGTGATTTATTCCTATTTTTTGTTTTTCCAAGGAAGTAATAATACATAGAAAGTGCAAATAGTGGTATATAATAGAAATTCTGGATTGGTAGGAGGACAATTAAATTATTTCCTGCAAATAAATGGCTGATGATTGCCGTATTATATACTTTAAATATTTTCCCCGGAGTATAAATTTTTTGGTTTTCTGATTCAGAGTTATATATTATCTCAACATTTTTAAATTCATTCTCCACATCTTTTATAATATTTTTAGGGATTTCTATAGCAATTTTGCCTCCCTCCATATAATATCAAAGTATTGAGAGTATGTTTCCACAATAGGACCTCTTAGATAAACACCAGCTTCGCACAGAAATCCAAAAAGACTGTTTTTTCTTATTTCACCACTACCGACATAGGCTTTAGAATCATCAACAATTATTAATTTTGTATGTAGCGAATAAATTATACCGTAATTATCATATTTATGGAAATATCTAATTTCTACTTTATTATTGCATGCATTGATAAGATTATTTTTTAGAAAATCCGCTAATCTTTTTCTATTTTCGTCATATCTTATTAAAATCTTTATTTTAATACCAGCTTTACATTTCTTTAGCAGTTCATATATGTAATTTGATAACCCTGTTTCATCCATAAATGGTGATATTATTTTAATCTCTCTATTAGCCTCCTTGATCAGTTTTTTAAATAGCTCTTTCTGACGAGTAAACGTTCCTGTTATTTCACTCATGATAGTTATGGGAGCCTCAAAAACAGGTATGATATCATTATTATCATTCTCATGTGTAGTTAAATTCTCAATTTCTAGCTTTTCTTCGGGTTCCTCTAATTGGACTATATACCTATAATTGTCAATTTTATCAGTAATGGTGAAGAAATCACTATAGATGTCTTTTAGAGTTTTATTGGCGTGTTCTAACACCCCTTCTCCTATCAATATCTTCAAAGCTTCTTCTGCTAAATCATGAGGTAAATTAGCTTTACTGATTAATGCTTGTATAATTTCTGATCCTTTTATATATCTCATTTCTCTTTTTTTAAATAGCTTTTTAATTTCTGGAATTACGATATCATTGAATATCTGTGGAGTTAGTTCATAAATCATCCCAATAACCTCTTATTTTCTTATTTTCAAAGATATCAAATACATATCTCCTATCTAAGTATTTATTAAAGTCGCTACAGACGACCTCACTTATCATCAAGCAACCAGAACAAGCATGATCTTCTAAATAGCAAAATGGATCATGAACGCATTCTCTAATTGTATCCTTGGTTTTTTCTATCCAATCTTCTAACATATTTATAAAAAGGCTCTCTAAATGCCCAAGGGAAGTAGTATAATTTGTATAAATTAAAACTGCTGGTATTTCGGGGAAAAGTAGCTCACTAACAGAATCCACACTAACCCCACTTAGTACTTGTATGCTTACCAATAGACCATGGGAGATGGTATGAATTAAAGTATATATCCATTCTCTAATTTTACCTTCAGAGAGCAATACATTCCTTATAAACCATTCATTTATATTTTCTTGTGGGATAGAATCTATTACACCATTATTTTTCAACCATTTTAATATTCTACTCTTATCGAATTCTATAAGAATGCCTTCAGTATCTTCAATCTTGTTAGATAAAATCCTATATTTACCATCTTGGATGAAGAAAACGACGTTGGTGGTTCCTTTCTCCATTCTAAACGAATTTACTACATATCCGTATACTCCTTTTATGAGGTTTATACCATCAACACGAGAAAATCTCAACCCTAAGTTTCGAAAATCTTTAGCATCTTCTCGAATAGTATTTGAATATATTGAAGCATAATCTGCTAATCTTTCAAATACATATTCATAATTATCCTTAAACTTTTCTTCCACGACATCTTTAATTCTATTTTTTAGATATTCTGACTTAACATCATTGGTGAGATATTTTTCTAACTCTTTAAGTTTTTCTAAATCATTACTTACGTCTATCTCCAAATAGTTTGTTATCCAGCTATAATTAGGTTCATCAAAAGAAGGTGCTGTAAAGCTTAAAGGCGTCGTTAGTCCACTACCCTCTGTAGATTTTAAGCTCATTCTGTTTCTACAACTACTACAGAACATCTGTAAAGGCTCTTCATACCCACATTTTCTACACTTAAATTTCCATTTTGATACATCATATATTGAAGGTCTTATAAAATCCATTTTTTCATTTTTGTGATATTTACAGTATTTTTCTTTAATATCACTTATATTTGAACACTTACAAGCAAAAACGTGGCCAGACTGGACCAACATTTTTCCGCATCTTTCACATTTTAGTTTTCCTTTTTTAACTATGTAATTTTTCATTTCGTTCATATCTTTAAACCTGATATTCCATCCGCATTTATCATCTGAGCAATAGAAAAACAATGGTCTAATTTCATATTCAATGTATCTCGGTTCTACTAACTCCAATAAATCGGGGTCTATATCTATATCCGTAGATCTTTTTATCTCTCTCGAAAATTTTTTTCTAATAGATTCATCATTATCAATTCTCAAAGACTTTTCTTCCCATTTTAAGACTCTACCTCTTACATTTTCTGCAGAGAAAAAAGCCCCCTCATGGTAATAAAACATAGCACTTGTGATATTTCTTCTTATCATTCTTCATCTCCCCCCTCAGAAATATCTTCTATTTCTTCATATGCGGAAGATAATCGCGCATCATAGGAGGCTTCTTTTTCAAAATTTGCCTTTGATTCTATGAATTGAGCATTTTTAGCAGGATAAATTTCTATCTCCTTTTCAACATTCTTTAGATTATAAATTGGAAGTTTTTGTTCATCACAGATCTTTGCAATTTGCTTATTTTGTTGTGATAAACATGTATTCATAATAATATCCACCATATTCTTCACATCTTTCTGGAATTTGTTTAAAAATTTTGAGGGAGCCCCATATTTCAAGTATAGATATTCTACAGCTTTATTTATGAGATCCATCTTTTCTATTTTATCTTTGCTTATATAATAGTTAAACTCACTACATTTCATCAAACTACTATTTATCTCTACAATGTCTATATAATAGGAATGAAGAATTGAAAGTACAGCAGATGGAGACATTAACTCTATAGATTTAGAAGCCCATCTGTAGAGTGGTATATTTTCTATATATTCGTTAACATTTTCGTGAAATTGGCTGAAATATTTATAAAAACTCTGATCTCTAATCAAATTTCCATGATGGATCACAAAAATTAGAGATGGAAACTTCCTACCAACTCTACTTCTTGCCTGTTCATATTCTGATACACTTCTGGGCATACCCCTAAATACCATAATATTAAGTTCGTCAAAATCAATACCATGTGAGATTATTAGAGTAGAACTTATTAACTTTATCTTCTTCTTATCGTCTTTACTTGTTATTTTATCCATTAACTCTCTTAATTGATCAAGACTTCGTTCACCAGTTACGAGCTCAGTTTTATTTATAGGGATTGGTTTATACTTCTCTTTTTGGAGCTCTTCATTTATTATCCCGCCTAAACCGCTTTTTAATTCATTAGCGTCCCTTTTGGATCTATGATATGCAAGGATTATACTATAAAGCTCCAAAAGTTTATTTAATTTATCTTTATCGTTTTTATATTCTTCAGTTAACTCTTGTATGGCTTTTTCTATTTCTTTTATTACGTGCCATGTGGCCCAATTTATTGCTCTCCTTACAGGGAGTATCCCAACAGAAATTCTATGTATTTCATCTTTTTCTCCAAAATAGAATTTTTTAAATGATGGAAAAATTCTATCAGATTTTCCAAAATATAGATTTTGAATCTGTCTCTCTACACCAGCGGCGGTTGCGGTTGGTGCTATGACTTTTAGCCCTCTTCCACCATATTCTTTTATAACATTTTCTATAATTCCCTCAAGATGACTGTTTAAACATCCATCTAACTCTCTTATCATGTGAAGTTCATCTTGAATTAACAATATTGGAGGATTCCCCTTAATATACTTATTCAATTTACATTTACTTTTATCAAAATACGTACAATCAACATTATCTTTATTTTTCCAATTAATATCACCATATATACACCAATTTTCTCCAAAATATCGATATCCATAACCTTTTATACATTCTGCAACTTTTCCACCAAATAAGTTTTTAGCTCTATAATTATAATTTAAGATGGCTGCCTTATCGATTGTAGATACAATTACCGAAGGTATAAATCTAAATATTTCATTGTCAACCACCAATATTGGTAATATTTCATTACATTTTTCACATTTATGATATATTCGCCCTATATTTTTATCTGCGATTAATCTCACTTCTCCAGAACAAAATGGACATTGTGTTACAACTCTAAAATCTCGACCGCTTTTTAACCAATCTAAACCTTTATCGAATCTATTTGGTGTATTCTTACTTCCGACTAAATATCCCACTGAGATGGGATCTCCTGGGATATTGTGCTCCTCTTTAACTTTATTAGCATAAGACATAAATTTCGATACGATTTCTAGCTGTTGGAGAGAGAGCATTCTAAGTGGAAATTTAATCCAGGCTACACATCCAAATTTTTCCCCTATTAATCTCTTATAAAAAACACTAAAAAGAACCAATCCTAAATACGTCCAAGTTTTTCCTCCTCCAGTAGGCACTCTTATAACTTCTACTTTATCAAACTCTTCACCAACAACCGCTTTTAAGTTTGAAACAATAAAAACTATCTGAAATAAATACCATGAACCATCTCTATTTGCTGCTCTTAACATTGTTTTATTAACGAGTTTGAAAGCCTTAAGGGCATCTTTATCTCTTTTAATAAAGTTGATTCCATCTAAAAATCTATTTATCTCATTTTTTATCTCGTCAGACTTTTTTTCGTCTATATCATGCTTACATTTGTCATACAATTCTTCCATTTTTGAATGTATACCCTCCAAAATAGGAATTGGGTCTACTGATAAATCCCTAAAAGTGGGCATGTAACCGTATACAGTTATTGATGGCTTAAGTCTTTTTTGCTTATGAATAGGGATTATCTCAGTTTCTATAGTATTTTGCTCGTAATTAAACTTTGCAGAACAGTTTATTCCGCGTGCTGGTATTTTTATTTTCGCTCCTGCTTCTGTTTTCATAAATTCAAGTTCTTGATATTTTATGTTATTTCCCATTAAATATGTTTTAATTTTTGGATCAAATATTACAGGAGAAAAAACAGAGAAACGTTTAGAATAATTTATTGTGTCATTAGTTAGTTCTATTTTAACTTTAAATTCATTATTTTTTAATCTCTTTATTCCAACTTTTAGTCGTATATCCCAAATTAAATTTTTATGATACTCCTTACCGTTTCTACTATTTAAATATTCTTGATAATCTTTCTCAGACCTTAAATGTACTTCAGGATTAAATTTTTTATTTCCCGAACCTCTATATAGTCTATCATAATATTTACCATTCAAAAAATCGTGTATTAATTCTTTTGTCATATTATTCATCAATTCATCACTAAAGTCATAATTACCTTCTTTTAATTCACATACAAATTTTAATTTCAAATTTTTTCTCTTCCACACCTCTCTTACATCTGAATTATGCACAATTTTATATTTTTGCTCATTAAATGTTGGATAGACTCTATAATACACAGAGAAGTCAACATCTATTTGAATAGCTTCGGCTCTCTTAATTAAGACAAAATCTAAACCTATAGAATTTGGATTAATAATGCTCTTATAATTTCTTTCAGAGTTTTTTGGCTGTAACATTCCAACAAAAAACACACTTTCTGGTTTGTTATCTAATATACGTCGAAATTCATCGGACCTTCCAAGTAGTCTATTAACCACTCTAGAACAGATATCCTCTACAATTTTCTCCTCGACTAACATTCTTTATCCCCCTACTATTGTTATCTTCTTAATCCTATAATTCAACGATACACAAGGTGCTTTAAGACATTTTCGGCATTTAACGCACTTTGAGTCGTCAACAGCCAGTTTGCCTCCCTTAATATATAATGCATTGTTAGGGCAGTATCCAATACAACCACCGCATCCGACACAGTTTATGGCTTTAAGTAGCTGCTTCTCAAAACTCTTTAACTCATCAATTTTTGTAGTCTGGACTTTTATCACTCTGTCTTTTACAAAACCTTCAATATAAATAGGATTTCCCGATCCAATTTCTATTGCTTTGATTTCTGGATTTTCCGGACAAGATGTAGATATAATTCTTTCTTTATACTCGCCTAAAGGCTTTAAAAACTCAAATATATTTCCATCAACAGGATCATCAAAAATATAAGAATATGTTTTGTTTATTTTTTTCTTTTTAACTTTTGGAAAAACATCTTTTTTAGGCCTCCTTAATCTCCAGTAGTTTTCAATAACCCAATTTTTATCTCTTCCATGACTATATGCATAATCTAATAATATTTCTTCAAATTGCTTCCATTTTTCTGGATGGGTTTTTTTCCTAATAAAACAGTTAAAAGGACTTGCATTTGGGCAAATCCAACATCCCACTCTCCTATGCCCATAATTGTAGATGGGATTGTAAATTAAATCATTAAAGAAAATATAAAACCAAACATCTAATTCTTTCCAGTAAAAAATTGGATACGCTGCTATTTGGTTAGAAATTTTTTTAATTCTAGATATTTGTTCATATTTTTTTCTTCTTAAGGATTCATATTTTCGTATACCATCAAATGCTAATGTTTTTACACCCTCTTTTTTATGAAATAAATTTACGGGATAGGCTTTAAATACTGAACAGCACCATCTATAGGGAATTGATGGGGGTCCTAATTCTTCAATCATGTCCCAGATATTTCTTTCGTTGCGGTAGAAATTACCATTTTCATCAAAAATCAGACGATAATTATATTTATTTGCAAATTCTTTTATAAATTCTATAGTTTCATCATATTCAAGCGTTGTATCAGCAAAAAATAGTGGAATATTGCCTATAGCTTTTTTAACCAAATCAGCAGTAACTGTGCTATCTTTGCCACCGCTAAATGAAATGACTTTATATCTGTCATTATATTTTGATGAAACTTCCCTAATAAACTTAATAGCTTCTGTTGCCTTTTCATTTAAAGTATTATTGTTTGCTGCTTTAGTTTTATCCATAAATATTTTTTTATTTATCAATTCAGCATCCTTTAGTCTACTTTTAACTTTTTTTTGATCTGTGACTAAGTGTAATTTCATTTTATGGAAATCCATTTTAAAAGTCAGCAGTGTTTTTCCATCTAAAATTATTCTGTTTCGTGAAATAAATAGGTTGTCCGGAAGTTCCAAATTAAAAAATCCTTCATATATCTTTTTTTCTTCTGCAAATACAGGCTTCATATCTATTGCAGTATAAAAACCACGGGACCCACATTTATTACATATCTCAGAAATGAGAGGTACATTACATTCATTGCACCAATATACCCCCAAACCACTTTTGCAGTTTTCCATTATTACTACCCCAATTAAAACTCAAATATGGATTGATAATATATAAATCTTAAGATCATTATCTTCTTTGACACAACAACTTTGAAATCCTCAGCGAGAAGGCCCTGCCTCAGGGGCATGTGGACATCCTGATAAAAGAGGCTGTGCCCATTGGCATGGCCAAAAAGATTGTGGTGGAGGTGAAGCTCGGCAGGGCGAGCAAAGCCAGCATAGAGCAGCTCAAAAGCTACATGGCAGAGCTCGGCGAGGAGTGCGTTGCGGGCGTGCTTATAG
>JALTZH010000177.1 GCA_027051265.1 archaeon
ATCTTGATGAAAAATATTTCAATGTTGAAAAAATAAAACTAACAATACCTGTTGGTGTAAAGAAGGAGAAAATTGTTCAATGCGATTCCTGTAAAGAGTTACAACCGGTTAATTATATGAAAAAAGTGAACAATAAATACATTTGTAACATGTGTTTAAATGGTAGATATTATGAAAAAATCTGATATATTTTATTCGTTTTAATATTAAAAAAATTCGAACTTAATATAAAAATTTTTATTTTATAAAATTTTTTAAATCGATAATTATCTCATTTTTTATGATGAATATGTTAAAAGAAAAAGTTATATCATTTGTAATAATCTTAACATTTTTAATATTAAATTTTGCTATAGTATCAGCAATGAGCATGGGGGCTCCAGATGTAAAATGTGCAAAATGTCATAAATCTATGGCTGGTGTAGCTAAATTAAAAATTAAAGGCCTACCATCCGAGTTTTATGTACCTGGAAAGAGTTATGAAGTTGAAATAACATTAATAAGTAACATTAAAAGTACAGGATTTTCTCAAGGAGGATTTGCATTTTACGCGAGCGCTGGAGAATTAAAGGTTGTTGATTCTAAAAATACTATGCTAGCAATAAGAGGGCCTTACAAATATATAACACATACTAGTGAAGGTAATGGTATGAGAACATGGAAATTGATATGGCAAGCACCTAAGAAACCTACGGAAGTTACTATTCAAATATCCTCTATCGCTTCTAATGGTGATGCTTCACCTTCAAACGATGCAATGGCAGTCGAAACTATCACGTTAAAACCTAAACCTACCGGAAAAGGAATGGGTTATGCTCTAATCATAATCGGTATTATATTGCTGGTATTTAGTATTGTTTATGGTCGAAAGAGGTGAGTATAATGAAAGTATCTAGACGTGATTTTATTAGATTTAGTGCTCTCGCAGCAGCTTTAGCATGTATAGGTGCTGGAGGATCAATAGTAGCTAGAAAAGAAGAAGTTGCAAAAATCGTTCCAATTAAAACAAAAGATTTTCCTGTTGGACAATGTAGATATTGTGCCGTTGGTTGTACAACAATAGCTGAATGTGAAGTAGATGAGACAGGAAAGGTTGTTAGAGTTATTGCAATTAAAGGAGATCCAGATAGCCCAGTAAATAGAGGGGCTTTATGTATAAAAGGATTCTTTTTAAATAAAGCGTTAGAATATAAAGAAAGACCAAAAAGACCACTTATAAGAAAAGAATGGATAAATCCCGCTACTGGAAAGCCTGATTTGAATAACTGTCCACGAGTTAAAGAAGGTATAACGACAAAAGATCCATTGGGTAGAGTTCCCCCAGAAGAAGATTTGAAGAAAAATTTTGTCGAAGTTGACTGGGATACAATTCTTAACTTTATTGCCGATGCTATAGAAAGAAGTATAAAGGAATATGGTAAATTCTCTGTTGCTTATTATGGAAGTGGTCAGTTAGGTACTGAGGAAACGCATGTAATTAACAAAGTATTAAAAGGAGGATTTATGCTGGCAAATAATCATATAGAAGGTCAACCAAGAATGTGCATGGCATCAGCAGTTGTCGGTTTTCTACAAACATTTGGTAGGGATGAACCATACGGTAGTTTTGATGACGTTGATGTACCAGATCCGGATACAGGAGTACATGCGAATACGTTTTTCATAATGGGTAGTAATACTGCAGAAGCTCATCCAATATTATTTAACAGAATTGCAACCCTAAAGTATAGAGATCCTGAGAATGTTAAAATAATACTTGCCGATCCAAGAAAAACAAGAGTTGGCGCTATTGCAGATTTATGGTTACCATTCATGTCAGGTAGTAATTTATCCTTGTTGAATGCAATGTTACATGTTATAATACTTGAAGCAAACAATATTAAGAGAGTTGTTGATGTTGATAATGCTATAGTAGAACTAAACGATGGCAGAAAAGTTCATCTGAAAGATATTGATTGGAAATATGTGGACATTAAATTTATAAGGAGACATTGTAATTTTGGAATAATCAAAAAAGTTCAGAAAGTTTGGGTATTGAGCGAATACGATGGTGGTAGGCAGAAGGTATGGGATCCAGCATATAAGATAGGGTTAAAAGCTGAATTTTATCCTAATCCAAAAAACGCTGACAAATATAAATCTGAAGAAGAAATAGAAAAAGATTGGTGGAAAGGTTTTGCTCTATACATAAAATTCCTTGAAGATTATAAACCGGAGAAAGTTAAAGATGTAATATTCAGAGGAGAGAAACCATTACTATTTGATAGGAAAAAAGGTGAATGGGTAGAAATTAAAGAAGAAGAAGCTATAAGATTAGCAGCGAAATGGTTTGCCGAAGGTATAACTATAAGCCTATGGACAATGGGTGTTAATCAAAACGTTCAAGGTGCATGGATAAATAGAGCGTTACATGCCTTACATTTAATAACAGGAAAAGCTGCAAAGCCAGGTAGACATTCGTT
>JALTZH010000178.1 GCA_027051265.1 archaeon
ACGAAGAGTACTTTCATATATAATAATATAGGTTGCTTACTAAACTTTATTCTTAAAAAAATAGAACATGGAGGATAATAAATGATAACTATTGATATTTAAAATTTTAATTAACTTTAATAGATATAAAGTATCATAATCAACTCGAAGCAATCTTTCTTCCAAAAATAAATGGTGCAGAAAAAGCTTTATCCTCTAAAAGAAGTAACGTATAGATGAAGATGAGTGGATTAGATGTTCTTTATAAAGATTTGAAAGAATTCTTATCCAAAGATGAGATTCAAGAACTCTATCTCAGTTTATTTGAACCAAGAAAATATTTTTCAATAAGACTAAACGAGGACCTCAATAAGAATATCAGGCATGAAGTTAAAAAATATATAAATTCTTTAGGTTTTGAAGTAATCGATGATCCCATATTTAATGAGCTTGTTCTAGTAAAAGTTCTTGGAAAATTTGATATAAAACCAGAACCTCATTGTAAAAACGTATTCGTAGATAAATATACAGCAGAAGCTGTTATTCAAGGAATAGATGTCTATCCACCGGGAATCTCTAAACATGATAAAGGTTTAAGAGTTGGAGATAACGTTAACATCTTTGAAATAAACACAAAAAAATTCGTAGGAATAGGAGAGGTTAAGGAAAATTTCTTCAAAAGAATTAAAGGTAAAGGTGAAGCTATAAAAACCGTTGCTTCGTTTTGGAAAATTCCAAATATAAAAGATTCAAAATATATATTAAATGGTTATATTTATCCTCAAAGTAGAGCTAGTGTTTATACCGTATATCTTTTAGAGCCAAGAGAAAACGATAAAATTTTGGATATGTGCTCAGCTCCTGGTGGTAAATTAACATTGATTTGCAAGAAAACAAGGAACAATGCTAAAGTATATGCTTTTGATAAGAGTAAAGTAAGGATTGAAAAGTTGTTGAGAAATATTAAAGCTCAAAGATGCAGAAACGTGGAGATTTATAGAGATGATTCTAGATTTATTGATATGAAATATAAATTCGATGTAAATAAAATTCTAATCGATGCTCCATGTTCAGCAACTGGTGTAAGACCAAAGGTTTATTTAAATCTGGATGAGAAATCTTTAAAATCTATTGCAACATATCAAAGACAATTTTTAAAAACAGCAGCAAAAGTGTTAAAGAAAGGTATTATCGTATATTCTACTTGTAGTATAACCTATGAAGAAAACGAAAAAAATATAAAGTGGTTTTTAAAGGAATTCCCAGAGTTTTCTCCAAGAGATATAAAGCCAATATTTGGTGAAAAGGATTTTGAAGATATTGGTATAAGAATATTACCAAACAAATTTGGTGATTCCGGTTATTATATTTGCGTACTGGAAAAATGAACTACTTTTTATCTTTAACTGCTATGATGTTATTTTAATGATGGAGCTATTTTTAAATTTATTAAATTTATTAAGATATTCTAATCCTAAAATTACTTCTAACTTACTTCTCGCTATGAGTAGCAAAGATTCTAATAGAAGGATGAGAATAGATTTTTGGATGCGGTTTTACTTTCGTTTGGATTACTAATAGTTGCTCGTGTACTAAATTTTGTGGATTTTAAATATTTTGGAGATGTGCACAAGCTTTCTTCTTAACGCATCATTTATATCTATCAGTGCATCGTTGGAGGTGGTCGTGTACATCACTGAGAGCATTCATTTTATAAGGGTCAAAACCTCTCTAGGCTTAATCCCGTCATTAAGGTAAGAGTTTTTCTCCAATAATTAAATATAATTTCTAAAATTTCAAAATCAGATTACTTTAAATCCTCAAATAAACGAATAGTCTACTTAAAATATAAAAAAATACTGATTTACTCGCTTCATAACATCGAGTCTGCCAATAAGACTTAACTTTTAACATTTTAGTTATACATTTATATGAGCAAATTTTCAAATGCCTTAAGGAAGAGACGTTTTGTAATAACTGGAGAAATAGATCCACCTAAAGAACCTATTGTTGAGGAAATAATTAGTCAGATAGAATCTTTAAAAAACGTTGTAGTTGCTGCAAACGTAACAGATAATCCTGTTGGAATCCCTTTTGTATCAACAATTTCCGTATGCAAGATAATGATTGAAAAAGGTCTTGAACCAATTTATCAAATAACGTGTAGAGATCGGAATAGAATAGCAATACAGAGCGATATTTTAGGATCGTATATGTTAGGTATTAGAAATATTTTAGCATTAACCGGAGATTATCCTCTCGTATATAAGGAAGCGAAACCTGTATTTGATCTGGATTCCGTACAATTAATATATTTACTCAATAGGATGAGAAAGGATAAGATCGACTTCTTCGGTAGAAAATTAAGCGTTGATCTCGATATATTTATAGGAGGAGCGCTGAATCCCAATTCAGAACCATTAGAATTAGAAATTATGAAACTTGAAAAGAAGATAAAAGCTGGAGTGGATTTTATACAAACGCAAGTTGTGTTCGATCGAAATGTTCTGGAAAAATTAAAGGAGAAAACATCTCACCTCGATGTTCCTATTTTAATTGGTGTAACACCGTTGAAATCGGTTAAGATGGCAGAATATTTCCTACAAAACGTTCCTGGTATTAGAATACCAAAGGAATTGATAGATAGATTGAAGAGTTCTAAAAATAAAATTGAAACAGCAATACAGATCGCATCAGAAATAATTAAAGAGGCATATGAATTAAAATTTGCGGGTGTTCATATCATGCCTGTCGGAATGCATGGTTATGTAAAGGAAATGATTAGTAGAGCAGGTATTTGAAAAAATATTAACCGTTATTTTGGTTTTTAATCTTGTTAAATATTACATCCAATCCTTTATTTTCTGAGCTACCGAACATTTGTTCTATATTCTTTATCATTATCTCAATTCTCTGCTTCAAATATTCATCCATTACATATTTTGAATTGATATCCAATATTATGTTTAAATATTTTTCAACAGCGCCTCTAGAAACAGTTAATACAAGATTTCCTCCACATATACATTTACCTAACAGTGGTATTCTCCTATATATCTTATTGCAACTCGTGCATCTAAAGCTTTGAGTTGAAAAGCTTCTAAGGTTTCCTAAAACATCTCTTATAAAATGGGATTCTATCAATCTTTTAGCAACATCTTCTTCATTACATGCTTTTATTTTTGATGCGAGTAATAACTGTTTCTTAACCTTATCTTCCATTTTACTGAGTTTCTTATACATAGTTACGATTGGTCCGTTTGTAATATTTTCACATTCATGTGTATACATTAATCTCCTGAATTGTTCCTCTTTCCCTAATCTTTTAGATACGTTATCTATCAAACTTTCAATATCTGAAGGTTTTGGAAATTCATAGGTTTTTAAATAAAATTCTAATGGATATATTTCACATGTATCTAATTTATGAACCTCATCATCAACCTCTATTGGGTTTATTCTGGTATTTATTACTAGAGGAGCATCCATTCTTCCACCTCTTGTACTTGGTAGGAATTCTTTTGAGAAGTTTAAAAATGCATCTAATAGAAGAATTACCGAATCTTCATCACCATCACAGTTTGATGTCAGGATATCATTTACAAAGAGATTATGATGAGGTTTAGTATTTAATGAGTAAATATATCTGTCATAATATTTTATTACTTCGACATCTTTAACTTTAACGAATTCAATTCCATTGGAATTATATTTTAGCATTGTATCGTTTTTCTTCACATCTAATGATATTTTTCTTATAACTTTACCATCGTTCCATATAATCACAGGATGATCATACGTTGTAACGAGAGTACTTCCATCCGAAAGTATAATCTTAACCAAATGGTTTGGTGCATTCATTTTAATAACCTCATCAATTTCAGCCAACACTATTTTGGAACGTTTTGGATCGTATGAATAAACTTTTATATCTTTTTTAGCCTTCTTTTTTACATACGCATTCTTATCGTAAACTTCATGCTCAAAGAAATTCTCATACAATTCCTGAATCTTTATCTTCATTTTTTTATTCTCTATATTTACAAGAATCTCAGCCTCTCCAGGGAAACAATTCCTTCTTTTAGCAGCATGCCAATATGGATGAGCAAAGCATCCTTGGACTTTTGTGTATCCTATTATTCTACCCACTATTCCACAAGAAGTATGAGGTGCCAATCCTATTACGAGATGTCCTATCAAATCTTCTTTTCTTTTAGCATTATAAAATGGCTCTAAACCATAAACTTTTACAAGGAGTTCATCTACGAATTTAGATACTTTATATAAATATTCCAAACAATCTTCAGAAACAATTATATCCTGAGGCAACAATTCTAATATTTGATTTTCATCACGTAACTCGTTTCCATAAATATCTCTCTCATAACCCAATTCTCTAAGTTTATCTACCGATACATTAATCTCTTTTGGTTTAAAATGCGTAAGTGGTATGTTTGTCATATCATATCTACATGTTCCATCTTTAAATACGTAGAGACCGTATTTACTTCTCAATATACCTTTTTCAAGAATCTCAGGAACTTTATTCTTAGATGTAAGTCCTATTACTCCCTTTATTTCTCCTCCAAAACTACCAACTCTCTTTATTGCTTGGGATAATAACTTCTCTATCTCAATAGCTCTTTTACTATAGTATATTTTATCTATATTACAATTACATTCCGTTCCTTTACATCTTGGACAAATTCCTTCCAGTATTGTTTCCGAACCACATTGCTCACAAATAATGAAATATGTATATCTATTACAATTTTTACAATATCTGTTTACGATTTCCACATAAATTTTCTTCTTTTCAGCTGCTTTTCTAACACTTCTTGTCCTACCGCCGTAGTTTGATAGGGGAAAAAGAACATTAACCGGTGGCTGCATTTTTCTTGCATCAGATTTTTCAGGTCTACCCATTCTAGCACCAATATAAAACAATGCTTTTGGTCTAACTTTAATGAACCTGTTCACGAGTTCCAATGAATCTTTGGCTTTATTATATTCTTTTTCAAATCTTGATAGGTTGAAATCCCATATACCCAAAGCATATAATAGAGGAAGATAATCCTCGATTATTATCTCGTTATCTTTTACAATATGTGGAACCAATAAATCTTCAAGAATTCTCTTCTCCTTTTTAGATAGTTTAACGTGAAGTTTTCCATTTATTATCTTACCACTAACTAAATATCGTGCTAATAACTTTAAATCTTCCTTTTTAACCTCGTTGTAATTGTAAGTATATCTAGGATGAAGAGGGATATTCAACATCAAAGATATCTCAACCGCTTCTTTGGAAGATGGTATGTTTCTTAAGTTTAGATATTTTTCATATTTGGCATAAATTTCTTTAGATTGCTTCTTCAAAGCTTCTCGAAGCTCTTGTACCCAAAATTCTTCAACATAACCAGTAGGCAATAAAATATGATTGTTTTGAATAAACTCACCTACAGCTATTAATATATCTCCAAGGAAAAGTATTTCATCGACATCGTTCTTTATTTTATCGGCATCCTTTTCTACTCTTATTACGGAACCATCCTTTAATCTAACAACCGGTGGTTCAATAGTATCACATACAGTTACAACTCCTGCTTTTCCCGGACGTTCTAATTTTATTTGAGTTCCTAATGCTATAAATCCATCGAGTAATATAAGGGTTGAAGGATGTAAAGCAACAGCAGCTAATCCAGATGTTCTAGTTCTACCATACCTAAGTCTAAAACCACCTTTTCTCGATGGATGACATAACACTGGCCTTCCAGCAACAATTTCTTTCAAATATTTATCATCCGGTAGGATTTCGATCTCTTTTTCTTCTTCAACTTCTTCCTTAACTAAATTTTTAAGCCATTCCCATCCATCAAGTTTAAACTTTTCAACGAATTTTATAAGCTTCTTAGCCTTTTGTAAGATACCTTCAGCTATAACTAATAGTGCTCCTCCTCTTATTTTATTCGTTTCAATTCGATCTAAATCTCTGTAACCGGAGACTTCAACATCTTCCGTAGCTTCACCAGTTATTTCTACTGGAATATTTTTTATAACTGTCCTTATTTCATCAGCATCAGGTTTATATTGCAATCTACCAACTTCCTGAAAATAAATTTCAAATTCCTCAACAAACCTTTCTATTTCCTCTTCAGTTGGTTTATAACGATCGAGACCAATTTCTCGTCTTAATATGTCAGCGAATAGTACACTTAACGCCTGCGCTGTCCCACCAGCTGATCTTATTGGACCAGCATAGTATACTGCCAAATATTTAGTTCCATCAAAATTTTTCTTTATTTTAACCTTAACTATTCCTTCTATAGGAGCAGAGACAACACCTTCCGTCACTATTGCTAACGCAACTCTTAAAGCCTTGTCGAGTTTTTCCTCGAGATTATCTCCGTTATATTTGTTTAAAATTTCCTTTGCAACTTCCATTGCAAGTTCTATTCTTGAGAGATTTTTCAATTCTTTTTCTTTAATTATTTTTGCAACACCTTTAATATTTAACAAACCTTCAACTCTTGATGCTAGATCTCTAGCTATAGAAATATCAACATCTAAACTTGCATCAAATCCTAATTTTCTTGCTCTACTTGCAAGTTCGTAGCATCTGTTTATATAATCTTCCAATTGTTTGAAATAAGAATTAATTTCCATAAATATTTAGTTTAACTTAAAATACATTATAAACATATGATATTTTTGATGAGATTGCTCTCAAATTAAAGGTAAAGCTTGAGGTTTTTGGTATTTGAAATTTTTGCTATGTTAAATTATTTCACTTTGAAAGTAAATTAATTATATAATAGCAACAATGACTAAATTTGATTCGATTTTTGATGTATATATAGGCTTAAATATTCTTTCATTACTATATCCCAAGTTTTCCAAAACATATACATTTTTTCCAAAATCTTTAGCAACTCTTATTAAAGATCTTAAATCAATTCTTTTTGATCCAAGAATTAATACTTTTCTATTAAGCTTCAGTGCGGAAATTATCTCATCTATACTTTTAATTCTCGAATGAAAATCAAAGACTATTGTTTCACATAAATCAATCTTTAATCTAGCCAATGCTAGTTGTACTGATGATACGCCAGGTATTATTTCAACTTCATATTCAGAATACATGGAACCCAATCCAGAGACCATTGGATCTCCAGTGGATAATATTATCGAATCCTTACTTAAATCTTCTGGATTGAAATTTTTAAAATCCTTTATAACATGAATGTTTCCTTTTATATAATGTTTAGCAAGATCAATAGCTCTTTTACTTCCATAAACATTTTTAGCTTTAGTTATTAGATTTTTGGCTATCTCCGTTATATATCCGGGAGCAGGTCCAACACCTATAATTTTTACCATAATTATTTAACGTTGAGGTAATACTGGAATTTACCACTCAATTCCTCTAAGCCTACTTCGTCACCGATTCGGCTTGAGGATTTTGCCATCAACATCTCCCAATTAACTCTTGCTTTGAAAAATATGGCTTTCCTTAGCGACATTTTGTAATGTACAAAACATGGAGATTCTTCCTTTATTATTACGATAACAACTTACCAGTAATAATTAATCTCTTTTCCAAAGAATATTCTATTGTTTAAACATCTTGGGAATATTGTTTCAGATGAAGAATAACCGTATGTTTAACGTTAAACATTCTTTGGAATGTATGTTATATGCTTTAAGTTTAGGACCTGGAGATCCTGAACTTATAACATTAAAAGCTTTGAGAATTATTAAAAGTGTTGATAAAATATATGTTCCTGGAAGATATGCTTATAATATAGTCAAAAGATATAGGAAACCAACACTACTAGAAGTACCAATGGGAAAAGGTAAGGATTTTATGATGAAAGTTGCAGATGAAATTATTTCAGAAGCAAAATCTAATGATATAGCATTTGCAACCATTGGTGATATTCATTTTTTTTCCACGTTTAAATTATTGTTTGAGAAAGCTATAGAATCTGGAATTAAAGTTGAAACAATACCTGGTGTTGCAAGCTTTTCCTCAATATTTTCTAGACTTAAGATTTTTGTATCAAAGCCTTTTAAAGTTGTTACACAAGATAACTTTAACGATGAAATCATAATCGTACTTAAAGTAACAAGACCAAGAAATTTAGCAGAGAAATTAAAAGACTTTGGATATAAAAAATTCTTACTCGTCGAAAAAGCATTCATGGAAAATGAGAGAATAACCGAGAATCTACCAGATAAAAGTGATTACTTTTCAATATTGGTTGGGATGAAGTGATGAGGATATGTATCATATGTTTTAAAGATGAACTATCTAAAGCAGAGTTGATCTCCAAAATTCTCAACGCTGATATTTATATTTATGAAAATAATATATTTAATAAAATATATAATAAATATGATTGTATAATATGTTTAATTTCTCCTGGTATTGTTATCAGAAAGATTTCAAAGATTATTAAGGATAAATTTAAAGATCCAAGTATAGTATTAATTGATAAAAGATTTAAACACTGTATTCCACTGATTGGAGCTCATAGATATGGATATAGAATATGTGAAAAGCTAAGCGAAGCAATTGGTATGGAAACAGTTATAACTACAAGAAGTGAAATTTCCAATGGATTATGTGTAGGTATTGGATGTAGAAAAGGTAGCAAGAAAGAAGAAATTCTTAGTGCAATATTTAATGCTCTGAAAGAGATAAATGCAAACGTTGATGATATTAGATTATTTGCAACCGTAGATATTAAAAGAAATGAAAAAGGCTTATTAGAAGCGATACGTAACTTAAAGAAACCGATACTTTTTATTGATGGAGAAAGCTTAAACAAAATACCTGTGAAAGAATCCAAAGCTAAATTAATTGGTATAAAAAATGTTGCTGAAGCTGCTGCGTTGTATTTCTCAAGGAAAAAGAAACTAATTTTATCGAAGAGGAAATATGGAAACGTTACAATTGCAATTGCTATATAATTATTAAAAATAATTTACACATTCAAATATATATTTAAATTTTTATTCAATCTTTTAATCAGAAATTCTTTTGAAACGTTTTTTATTTCGCAGATTTCATCTATTACTTGTGTTAAAACTTTAGGTTCTAGCATCATATTTCTATATTTATAAGGACCATCGCTCTCAATCAACAGATTGTTGATCGAGACATTTTTCAGTACATCTTCATGTTTTTTTTGAATTTTAAATGCTGGATTTATTCCTATAAAATATCCATACGATTCTATTACAGGTATCAAATCTAATGGTCCTGTGTACCAATGAAAATAAACCCTGTTTATATCGTTCTTTATTACTAGGTTTAATATCTCATGCCATGCATTTGGTGCATGTAAGTTAAGCGAGAGATCAAATTCCTTGGCAATTTTCAAAAAGAATTCAAACGTTTCCAATTGTTTCTCAAACGTTTTTGGTACAAATTTTTTATCCAAACCAATTTCACCAAGAACTTTTAAATCGTATCTGTTTATAATCTTATATATTTCATCCTTTTCTCTTTTTGTTAACGATGTACTTATTTTCCATGGATGATACCCAACAGCAGGAATTATAAACTCATAAGCTTCGGAGAGTTTTAATACGGTTTTTGCTGAGATTAAATCTTCAGATACTGCAATTATAAGATAATTTCTCAAATCTCTTATATATGTTTCATCAAAAGAATATAGGTGACAATGGGCATCGATTATTTTCATAAACAAAAATAAATATTTTATGACAATAGAATTTTATAAATATCAAGCTAATGGTAACGATTTTATACTTATAGAAGATTTTAAAAAGAGATTAAAGAATCTAAACAGAATTGCGAAAAAATTATGTATGAGAAAGTTATCGATAGGTGCTGATGGATTAATAATCTTGGAGAATAGTGATGTTGCAGATTTTAGAATGAGAATTTTTAACGCGGATGGAACAGAAGCGGAGATGTGTGGAAACGGTTTATCATGTGCAGCCTTACATTTTTATCTAAAACGTAAAAAATCAAAGCAAAAAGTTGAGACATTAGCTGGTATAAAAATAGTTGAAGTATTAAATGGATACGTAAAGATTGATATGGGAAAACCTATATTCGATCCGGATAAGATTCCCGCAATCTCTAACAACAAATTTTTTTCAGAGAGAATATATGGTTTTAAAGTTTATGCCGTAAACACTGGAGTTCCTCATGCTGTAATATTTGTTGACAATATCGAATCCATAGACGTTAAAGAGATTGGTAGAAAAATAAGGCATCATCCTCTATTTCCAAAGGGAACCAACGTAAATTTTGTAAAAAAGGTACGAGATGGAGAATATTTTGTAAGAACCTATGAAAGAGGAGTTGAAGATGAAACACTATCATGTGGTACTGGATTATGTGCTGTTAGTAGTGTTATTCATATGTTGGGATTAGATAAAAAAGAAAGAATTCTGCTACGAACAAAAGGTGGAGAGGTATATGTGGAAGTTAAACATAAAAACAATGAAATCGAAAAAATATATCTCTACAATAAACCGGTATTCGTATTTAAAGGAGAAATTTCCGAAGATTACTTATATTAGTTTTTCTAGTTTAAGAATATTTACAAAGACTTTCTTTACTTCGCTATATACTTCTTCAAATTTTTTCTCAGCATTTATCTTATAAAATTTACATGGGAGACTTTTTTTACGAATTATCTCCAAGTATTTCTTTCTAACCTTTTTTAAATAATCCACGTTTTCAAACAATTCATGATCCTTTACTCTTCTTATAGAAATAACTGGGTCTACATCTAAATAAATAACATAATCCGGAAACTTAACAAACTTGTTTATTTCAATGATCCAAGATTCTGGTAGATAGATTGATTGATAAGCCAAGCTTGAAACAACACTACGATCGGATAAAATCACATCATAATTATCTTTGAGAAATTCATAGGTATACGTTCTATCAGCAGCATATAGTAATGCCAAGAAAATTCCAAATTTTCTTTCTTTAAGATATTCTTTTAAAATCCTACCAATTTTGTTATTTTTATTTGGTTCTTTTAATAATTTTATCTTAACTACGTTTTTATACTCATTGTAGAGAAATTTCGATATCGTTGTCTTTCCAGCACCATCTATTCCTTCTATAGCAATTATAACTGTCATAATTATTCTTATTTATCTTCAACCTCAACATAAAAAACCAATACAGGAAAGAATTATGCTCCATATTTTTCAGCTCTATTTGTTAAGTTCATGAGATAATTCATTAAGTCCAATCCTCGTATTCTACCTATATATCCCTTATAAGCATCTCTTTCTGAAAATTTTTTCACATCATCTCTTCTAATCTCTGGTCCAACAATCATAATAGGAACCTCATCACCTGTATGATCTCTAACTGAGCATGGTGTTGTATGATCAGCTAACATTACGAAATAGTT
>JALTZH010000179.1 GCA_027051265.1 archaeon
CCCTCGTATAGTTTAAGATTCTTTTTAAGATATTCGAGTATGTTTTTTTTATGTTCGTTTTTACATTTTTCATAAACGTTTATAGCTTCTTCGATATTACCATCACTTACCAATTCATCCACATAATATTTCAAATCTTCTATTTTAAATTCATCACCAACCAATTTTAAAACAACACCTTTCTCAAAATCTATTTCTATTTTAGGTTTCGGACCAAATATTAAAATCCTGTACGCTTTTTCCTCTAATATTTTATTATAACCATAAACTTCTATTGCTTTCTTTAACTTTTTTATTCCTTCCGTTCCTATAACGGTATAAATAAATTCAACATCTTTTTCTTTCAGAGGAATTTTAAAATCAAATCCCCCTATCTTTATATATCCTTCCAGATTTTTAACGTAATCACTTGGTATTTTTAAATCCAGAAATTTATCATACGTATAGGCTTCAATATCTTCATACGTTCCATCGGGATAATATATTCTGAACATTTGCCTCCAAATACCAGCGGAGATTTCACCTTTTATTAAATGTCTACCTCCTTCTAAACATGACTTCTTTAGTTCAGAACAAAGAAAATTCGCCAAGTTTTCAGCTTCTCCAAATATTTCAGCTACCGTATATTTCTTCCAACCTTTGCTCGTTTTAACCTCTATCTTATAAACGTGTTGAGGTTCATATCCAAGTTTCTGTAACAATTCTATAACTTGTTTTTCATCCATATCTTCAATTCCAATTTCAACCATAAATTATGTTATTTAAAATTTATCTTTTAAAGTTATTATTTCAAAAGCTTTCTTAATAACTTTTCGTATAATTTTTCTTTTGGATAAACCTCCAAGATGCTGAGCGGCTTTTCTTATGCTTCCTTTTTCTAAAACTAATCTGAGAAGAAATAATTCTTTTTCAGTAAAATGCTCTCTATAATTGTTTAAGGCTTCTCTAACTATATCTAAGACGTTTTTACCATTGTAAGCGAATTCTTCAGATGTCTTCTTATCCTTAAATATTTCAACCCAATCAAATTCCAGTATTGTAACTATTGTGTTTGGAGACAATTTTCCGTAATGTTTTTTCAATCTGTTTAGCAGTTGTCGTAAATTTATAAAGCCATCTTTTCTCGCATCTTCATCACTAAGTTCGGAAATCTTTTTATATGTAATATTCCTAACCTTAATTTTTCCTATTACAAAACCACCACAATGAACGTAAAGTTCATCTCCCTTTTTTACATTTAACCTTCCTATTCTAATTGTTGCCTTTTTAATTCCTGATAATAGTTTATCCAAATATTCAGATTTAAATTGTAAATGTTTCATTCGTATTATAGCAATACGATTTTATCTCTAGCACCATCTTTTGATATGATCATTATCGAACATTCTGTATAGTTTTGATCGACGGTTATTGTAACACTTGCTACTTCATTAGGTTCCAAGACATTTCTTGAAAAATTTGCATCTTCGATTAATCTTCCATTAAAATATACTGAAAAATTTCCTATAATAGATGTTCCAGAATTTCTAAAGTAAATCGTTAGATTGTTATTAGCTCTAGGACAATATTCTGGAAACGTTGATATTATTTCTAAATCGCTTGATACCTCTTTTGCATATAATGCCAATACACCACCGGTTTTTACTTGGGTTTGAAACTGATGTAATTTCTGCCAGTAATATAATATCGTTATAGCACTTACTGAAATAACTATAATTAAAAGAACTGCAATGATATAAGATATGGATTTTAATCCCATAGATATATGAAAAAATTAACCATAGTTATGGATACATACGAGGGAAAAACGGATGGAGTTTTGATCTACGTAAAAAGAATTGTTCCAGAGCTTAAGAAATATTTTGAAATAAAAATAATAGCACCAAAATATTCAGATAAAAATTTATTTGATACACAAACATATCTCTTTCCATGCTTAAGAGTGAACCTATCTAGTTATAATCCAGCGATTCCAAAAAAGTATATTCGTAACATATTGAAGGATTCGGATATAGTTTTTGTTCATGATTTAGCACCGTTAGGTTTTGTTTCATCGATCCTAGCTAAGAGGTATGGGAAAAGATTGATCATCTTTTGTCATCACGATGAGAGAATAATGGTTGAAAAAGCTTTTAACTTAAGAAATTTATTTTTCATTGATCATATTGTAAAATATATTTATAAATATGCAGATCTTATTTTAGTTGCAACTGGAAGATTTTACAAGAAGCTGAAAAGATTAAAGATACCTGAGCATAAGATAAGAATTCTTCCTTTTGGTATTGATACAGATAAATTTAGACCAATGGATAAATCGAAAGCAAGATCTATATTGGGATTGCCTCTTAACAAAAAAATCGTTTTGTATTTGGGAAGAATATCTCATGAAAAAAATATAAAAACAATAATAAAATCATATAAGTATATAAA
>JALTZH010000180.1 GCA_027051265.1 archaeon
ATATATCCTACATATCCACCTATAAATCTAGGTAAAATTTCATTCTTTATAACTCTCATGTTAATAACTCTTCTTATTTTGTTCAGTTTTTCTTCAATATTCCTATCGTTTTTTGCTCTTAAAACTTCTTCACCAAAACCTATAAAGGAATATCTAGCTATGTTAACTCCAAAAATTGCAGATTCTAAAAGGTAACAGTTATCATAGTTGTTAAAAATCTTACTAAAGAAAATATCGGTTGGTTTTAGTTTAGAATCTAAAACTTTATATATTGGAACTACACATGGTCTTTTTAAATTGTTTAAATGTTCCACCCCGAAATTTCCATAAGGAATCCTCCTCCAGTTTTAAAGATTTATAATTTAGGTTACATTCTGCAGGAACTAAATTTGTTAACTTTATGGTCGCTGAACTATTAAAATTATTAAAAGTAACAACAACAAACATCTTCAATTATTTTTCTCCCACGTATCCCTTTGCTCCAATATAATATTGAAAACAACAGGAAGATGAAAATTAACAAAATTTCTCATACTTATAAGATATTAAGGAAATCGTTTCAAGAAGAAAGAAGAGAAAACTATATTTCTTTTATACCAAAAACTGTTGAAGCTATTAATCCTATCAAATATGTTATCGTTGCAGCACCTAATCCGATGATGATCATCTCAAAGGATTTTTTCTTAATGTCTAAATCGGCGGAAAGTGCTATTATTGAACCTGTTAGTCCAAGAAGTACTCCTGCTAGAATGAATGATATTAGAATAGCAGTGCTAATTGGTAGCATTAGAAAATAAGGGATAAGAGGAAATAGTGATCCAATTATATAAAATAATCCAGTATAAACTCCAGCTCTTATAGGATTTTCCAGAGTTTCTTCTTTTAGACCATATTCCTCCTTTATAGCAAAATTTTTAAGAAGACTTTTATTTCGTTCTAGATCTTTTATCATCAAATCTATAACATTTTTACTGAAACCTCTATGTATTAATTTTTTATAAAACCTTTTGATCAATGCTAATGATGCATATTTTACTGCAGATGCTACTCTATTTATAATACCTACTCTTACTTCTTTCTGAGCCTTTACACCTGCATATACTCCTAATCCCATTGAGATGCTTCCTCCTATAGCAACTATCAATCCTCCTATTGCTACATGTATCGGATTTCCATATGCACCAGCAAGTCCCGCAGATATAGATAAGATTTCAACGAGACCATCATTCATACCTAATACTGCATCACGTATATAGTTTAAAAATTCTTTAAACTTTGCTTTTTCTTCTATAAGTTCATTTTCATGTATTAATTCTTCCTCGAGTATACTTTTTATCTTAGTTTTAATTTCATCGCTAAGCTCAAAGTTCTCTAAAATTTTCATATAAATTTCAATCGCTTCTCTTTCACCTCGCTCCAAAAGCTTGAGGGTTAAACCCAGTCTCAAAAATCTGCTAAGTATTTTAATAAGAAATAACTTTACTTTACTAGGTTTAAGTTGAGAGATATCAATTCCAAGAGATTTCAAAAAGCATCTCCAAAATACCGCATGCTCCTTTTCTTTCTTAGCTATTTCGTTAAGTTTTTCGCTGAATTTTTTATCATGTACGTATCTAGTAGCGAGATATTTATAAATCGAGTTTGAATATAATTCATCTAAATATACTTTAACAGCATATTTTATTAGATGTTTCTCTTCCATAAAATTAGAGATGTACAACTTTGAAATAATCACCAATAACGTTTAGAATATATCTTCTATGACAATGCTTGTAATTTTTCTCCATGCACATGATGGCAACGTTTAAACATTTTTTGATAACTTTTAACAGCTTGATAATACCATTGATGAAATCATAAGTATACATATATTTTTCATATCCTCCCGTTCTAAAACCTCCTAATTCTTCGATCCAAAAATACTTTATACCAACTTTTTCCAGTTCTTTTTTAAGATTTTCTCTACAATATTCCTTTATTTTACTCGTTGGGAATCTTCTTACATCAACGATAGCATTGATATTTTTTGAGTTCAATATCTTTAAAAAATTTGAAAATCTTTTATCACTATATCCTATATCGTAAACTGTTATATGAGGAAATTCTTCCGAGACAAATCTATAATCCTTTAATATAAAATCGTTATCGTTAAAATCATAACCAAGCCAATATAGAATTAAACCCTTCCCAAATTTTTCCGAATAATATACGTATTGTTTTCTCTTAAAGTATTCATGTATCTTCTCATCAGCATAAAAGAATTTGCTCTCAATCCAATTAATCTCAACGTTATTTATCTTAAGATTGTTATCTAAAATAAAATCCGGTTCTTTTTTGTTTTTCCTTCCTTTAATAAATTTTATCCCTTTAGATTTTAAATACTCTTCTAGAAGCTTTTCGTAGTATTTTCCTCTTATTTCTTGAACAATTGTAGCAATTGGAGAATATAATCTATCGGATAATATAACCTTACAACACGTTCTTTCGGAAAATTTTTTACCATACTTTTTCTCAAGCCTCTTTAATACTAAATACGATGCGTGCTTTAACTTTAAAACTTTATTTTCATCTAAATAATCATCTATGTTTATTTTTATTTCTTTTAATATATATTTTTTAAGTAATTTTTGGTCCTGTAATATCTTATTTAAGAGCTCATCTCTTTCAAACATTTTTCAATTAGTTCAAGTCCTTCTTCAATTTTTTCAATTGGAATTGTTATGGAAAGGCGTAGATGATTTTCTCCACCAGGACCAAAAGCTTCACCTGGTATTGTGGCTACGTGATATTTCTCTATCAATCTTTCAGCCAATTTAAAACCGTTGACATTGAATTTTGGAAACACATAAAACGTGCCTTTAGGTTTTATATGAGATATATTCATCTCGTTTAATCTCTTTGTTATGTATTCCATTCTCTTCCTGTATTCGTAATTCATCATTCTAACAAAGTATTCACATTTTTTAAGTGCAGCAATCGCTGCAATTTGAACAAAACTTACAGCACACGATACGGTATGCTCTTGTACCTTTGCCATCTCATCTATTATCTTCCTATTAGCAATTGCATATCCTAGTCTAAATCCTGTCATAGAATATGTTTTAGAAAAGCCGTTAATCAATACAATTTTATCTCTTGCTTCTTTAAACTTAAGTAGTGTAATATGCTTTTCAAACGTTATCCTATCGTAAATTTCATCAGAAAGTATATAAACGTCATTTTCAAGACATAAATCTATGACTTTTCTTAAGGTTTTTTCATCATAACTACATCCCGTTGGATTATTGGGATAATTTAATATCAAAAGCTTTGAATCAGCAATTTTTCTTTCCAAATCTTCGATATCTATTTTAAAACCTTCTTCCTCTATAGTTTTTACAAATTCAACAACACCATCACATAATTTAACTATTGGTTCATAGCTAACCCAACATGGTGTTGGAATTAATACCTTATCACCTGGATTTAATAGGGTTGCAACCGCCTCAAAAATTGCTTGTTTTGCACCAGGTGTTATAATAATTTCCTCATGATCAACGTTAATGTTATATAATTCTCGATACTTTTCAGCGATGGCTTTTCTTAGTTCTAAATAACCTTTAGATGGTGCATAGTATATATAGTTGTTTTCAATAGCATTATTAATCTCAGTAATAACTTCTTTTGGAGTTTTAAAATCAGGCTCTCCAGCAGCAAAATTTATGACATCAATTCCCTTTTGCTTTAAAGTTTTTGCTTTTGCTGTGATTTGAAGTGTTGAACTCTTAGGTATTTTAAGAACTTTATCCGATAACAATTAAATCACCCTTAAGTTCATGTTAAGTTATTGGAACCAAGCTTTATCAGCCCGGTAACTACTAAGCTATTATATTACTAAAAAATAACAACAGTCATTTCTATCTTGCAAAACATCTTATAAGAATACAGGAAAATAAATTGAAAAATATTTAAAAATTACTATTATATATATGTATTTTTATATACCATCTCCGGAGGAAATAAGAAGGTATAGAATAAGTCTTGGATTAACGCAAAGCGAACTTGCAAGAAGAGCTAAAGTTTCTCAGTCATTGATTGCAAGAATAGAATCCGGTGAAATTGATCCAAGAGTTTCAACGTTGAAAAAAATATTAAATTGTTTAAGAAATGAAGAGTTTAAGATTAAAAAGAAAGAGAGTATAAAAGCACATGAAATAATGACCTCTCCAGTAATTTATGTGGAACCATCAGATACCGTGCTGAAAGCATCGAAACTCATGGAAAAATATAAGATATCACAACTCCCTGTCATAAAAAACGATATTCAGGTTGGAACAATTACTGATGATACTTTACTGAAAGTATTTCTTAGAGAAAAAAATCCAAACGTTATATCAAAGCTTAAGGTTGAAAAAATAATGGAAGAACCATTTCCTATGGTTAATAAGAGTACGGATATGGATGTGATATATAAGTTATTACAAAACTTTAGAGCTGTATTGGTTTTAGATAAAGGAAAGATTATTGGTATAATAACAAAGTCCGATTTAATTAAATTATTTAAATAAAATATATTTTAGATAATAAAAAATAAAAGATTAAGCAATTTTTGTTAAACCAGTATAGTTTTTTCAACCTTCATCTTTTTTGCATAGTATATTTTTCTTCCAACTTTGATTTTAACGAGATCTTTATATAATAGATTATATCTAATATACATTGCCAAGTGTCTTTTATCCATCTTATATCCTAATCTTGATAATCTTCGATGAATCTCATCCAATGTAATGAGTTCACCATCCCTGATAACTTTTAGAATCTCTTTTTGTTTATGAATACCGTTAACAAACCTCTTCCTTACATTTGTAGGCATGAAGATTCACCTCAGACATGTTAACTATATTATTTATAAATTAACAATTTGTGGATATTTAAACCTTATCGTCTCAGAAAAATTCTACCATTAAATCTCGATGGAATTAACATTTTGTAAATTCGTGTCATTATTTTGTAATTTATAATTTTTTGCTTTTCAACTTTTTTCCCTTTTTCTATATAAATTGTGAAATGTTTAAGTTATACGTGTAGTATTAGAAATAATATCGAAGGTAATGATGAAAGAAGAACAATAATAGTGTATGTTGTGAAATGTTTGAGTTATATTAGAGATTTATAAATAAACTTGCAGTGTTGAAGGAGGAATACATGCATATCGAAATACATATAAGTAATTCGGATGAAAAATTATCAATGGAATTCGATAATCCAAACTATTATGAAATAAGAGAAGAAATCATAGATTATTTTGAACATCTGTATGATAAGGATCGATATCTTAGCATAACGATAATTGTAAGAAAACGAAATAAAAGAATAACAAAGGAAATTCATGGTGCCGAATTTAAGGAAGCAATAGAAAAGATAGATGAATTTTTAAGGTTCATATTTAGAATAAAAGAAAAACCCGTTGTACGGAAAGAAAAAAGAGAAATTTTATCTTCAAGAGTTGATTGGTTTAAATATCATAACATATTATCACAGAAAGAAAAAATACTATTGATAATTAGAGAATTACATTCAAATGAATGGGTTTCATCGGATATAATAAAAAGAGAATATGAACAAATTTTTGGTGAGAATATAAAACTCAGCCATGTATCAACATATTTGGCAAGATTATACAGAGAGGGGTATCTTGAAAGAAGAGGAGATAAATATAAGATGGAATATAAACTCAAAGCTACAATATGAAAAATAATGTTAATTTTAAGTATATATTTGAAGATGTAAAAAAATATTATAAAAAGTTTAACAAAAAAGTAATTCCAAAAAGAAAACCGAAAGATTTTCGTACCTATATATTTCAATCGAAAAATAATGGTTTAAATCCTATTATAGGTGAGATTAAATTCTGTTCACCAAAAGGAAGAATAAGAGAGTATGAAGACGTTAAGAAAATAGCTTTGGATTATATCTCAGCTGGTGTATGTGGAATCTCAGTATTAACAGAAAGAAAATACTTCTGTGGAGACCTTTCTTATCTAAAAGAAGTATCGGAAATATCTACCGTGCCGGTATTAAGAAAAGATTTTATATTTGATAAATCACAAATAGTTGAAGCTTATTATTATGGTGCAGATAGCGTGCTAATTATTTCAAGCTTTTTCAGTGAATCCAATCTCAGAGAATTGATTGCGACGTGTAGATATTATGGAATGGAACCAATTGTTGAAGTGCATTCGGAAAACGATGTGATAAAATCCTATAACTGTGATGCTAAAATTATTCTAATTAACAACAGAGATAAAGATACGTTAGATATAGATTTAAGAAGAACGGAATATTTATCCAAAGTCATAGATAATTATTATCATGAGGTTACAAAGATATCGGCTTCAGGAATATCATCCCTAAAAGATTTGAGATATGTTTTAAAATATGCGGATGCTGCACTAATAGGAACACGTTTCATGAAAGAGAACAATCTAAGAAGTGTTGTTGAAAAATTCGTTCGCAATTTATGATATTTTATTATAAACCGTTTAACAAAATAGAACACGATATGTTATATTTAATTTCCTTAGACATTCCTCTATACTTTTTTTCATCGTTGATAAATTTTCGGAATAAAATAAATGCGTATTACATCTGTTTAAGTTACATTTGAATTCTTTAATGGGTTTTAGATTCACGTTTCTTGCTATTTCACAACAGATTTCATTACTTGTGAACGTATAGTAAATGAGTTTTGCTTTAAAGTTGTTTAAGATAAAATCCATATACCATTGTTTTCCTTTTCTTTTAGAAAATAATCTGGATAATTTCTTAAACAAATCTTTTTTCGCATAGTCCATGAAAGCGTAATATCCGGGTTTAAATTTTATTCTACCATATTTACCTACGTTTAATTCACGTTCCTTATTATTATATGCTACCAAAATATAAACACCCATCATCGTCTAATCCTCCTTAATAATTTTCTAACATCCTCTTCTCTCATTCCTAATTTATCGGCCAAATCTTTTATTGTAGGTTTTAAACCTTTTCTTTTATACAGTATGAGTAAATTTTTAATAGCTCGGATTTTTTCATCCTCTCTTTTCTTTCTAAAAAATCTTAAAACTAAAGAAATTATAGGTAGAGTAAGGATAGATAATAACAATATTGGATTATATTTTGGTTCCAAATAAAGTTCGACAGCATTGGTATATTGCTTGAAGCCATTGTAGATTAGAGTAGCGTTTGGTAATATTACTCTTTTCTTTCTAAACGTGAACAACCCATCCTTAGCTTCAATGATATAAACATACGTGTAATTGTCTTTAGGTAGAAGTAAAATTTCAGCTGATAAATTTCCTTGTACAACTTTAAAATCTTCAGGAATCGTGTCATTTAACTTAAGTTTTAAAAATCCTTTTCTCACCGTTATATTTGTTACAATGTTTATATAAACTTTAAGACGATCTCCATATTTAACTCTATTTTTTTCTACGTATTTTTTGACCATTATATTTGGTTTATACACTTTCGTTTCAGTTTTTTTAACTATCGTATTAGTTATAGTATCGTTTAGATTTAGTTCTAAAGATTTAGTTATATTATATAGTATGTTATCATAAGAGTACTTTAATTGTGCAATAATCCTTCCTTTTTTACCTATAAATTTAAGTTTAATATAATATATATCTTTAACTTTTAAATTTTTATAGACACGTTCAACAGATCCATCTCTAAACTTCAAATTCCTCAGAAAAACTCTTAAATTCAAATCTTTAACTTTAATTTTTTCATCCTGTTTCCTTAGAATCTTTATGTTTAGACTCTCATTTTTATATGATATATTAAAGTCATAAATTTTTATTAAATTTATTATATATACTTTTTTATGTAGTATCTTATTAAGATCTTTATAAAATATTACAACGTTAATATCCCCTTCAGAAATGTTTAAACGTATATAATCTTTAATAGAATTGTTTGGTTCCAAAATATTATACTCTTTTACAAAAGAGTTCGTACTGTATATGAATTTAATTTTTACATCAAATGCTTTACCATCACCGATGTTTTCCAAAGTATAATTGATTGTAGATTTGTTGTTTTCTACTGTTACTTTATAGCTGAATTTAATCTCCGGTAATTTTACACGAGATTTCTCAAACAGAATGAGTTTATTATCGGTAATAATTACCAAATCATCATCTACAAAATCTTTATCCAAATCTATGTTGAGTATTAGTTCTATTGGTAAATTTATATAAAAGTTATCAAGCATGTTTAATTTGTTATCAAAAACATATATATTATTCTTTGTAACAATATAGTATCCAACAAATTCATTCATCGAATAAACGTTTAAAACTTTAATTATGCTTTCATTAAACTCAAGTATCTTTTTTAGAGAAGATATTCCGTTTTCATATTCAACCTTGTAAATTTCTTTATCTCTAATAACAAGAAGATCATCAAAAAAGGAATCATCATCGAAGTTTGCTTTTGATATGATGTTTGCATTTTTGAATTCTATTTTGTCAACAATATCTCCAACTTTATCTATTACTATGATCTCGTTCTCTAAGCATATTGCTAAATAATTTTCAAAGGAATCTTCGTTATAATCAAATGTAGTTACACATCTCACATTTCCTTTTAATGTTTTATTCCATATTTCTCTGAAAAAGCCATCTCCTAATTTAATTGTGGAAATCTTTGAAATCTTCTTTTTAGGGTTGTTTTTAATTATTACTAAATGATCATATTTCTTATTTTCTCCAAAATCTACCAATATAAGAAAATCTGCATTACTATAATCTTTACTATATGTTGCAACATATAAAGTTTCAGGTGGTGATTTTTCCCAATCTTTATATAGCATGACTTCATCTCTTATAGAATATAATCTAACAAAGAGAAGATAATCTTTATCAGTCATTATCAAAAAATCTCTAAATGCTTCAAATCCCACTAGATTTGTAATCTTACTTCTCCCCTTTATCTTAAAAATTTTTTCCAAATAGTTGTATTCAATCTTATATGCAACGATCTCTTTATTCTTTATTACGACAAATATATAGTCCTTATATTTATATAAACCCGTAATTTTTTCATCAAATATCCTCTTATCTGTTAGTTTAAAACCATTTACCACTGTTATAATAAGCATCAATATAAGAATTATTGGAGAAATTCTCATAAAACATATCTAAAATCATGAAATCATGCCTTTTTTGTGTAGATATCTTGTTTTCATAAATAAATAATTCATTCTATTGAATTAAGAAGATTTTGTACATATCATGTTCATGATCTCTTCAAGTGTTTTTATAAAAAGTTCCATATCATATCTCTTACCAATAGTAACTCTTAAATAATTTACATTTAATCCAAAACTCTCACAGGTCCTAATGATTATACCTCTTTTTAACAATTCTCTATAGATTATATTACCCTTACCATTTAAGGATTTTATCAAAATAAAATTTGCTTCAGATTTAAACGGTTTAATTCCTCTAATGTTCTTTAATCTTTCATAAACGTATTGCCTTGTCTTAATTATTTCCCTTATTATATTTTTATAATAATTTTCATAATTCCTAATTGCTATTGCTCCAATTTTTTGTGCTAAAGAATTAACGTTGAAAGGCAATTTAGCACGATTTAAGTAATCTATAACTTTAGGATCAGCAACGATATACCCGAGCCTTATTCCAGCAAGTCCAAATGCTTTGGAGAATGTTCTTAAACATATTATGTTCTCATATGATTTCACCAGTTTTGTATAAGTTTTGCTTGCGAATTCTGCATAAGCTTCATCCAATACTATTATAGAGTCGAGGTTTAATAATTCGTTTAGAAAGTCTTCCTCAATAACATTTCCCGTTGGATTGTTAGGAGTACATACGATTATTAATTTTGGTTTCATTTTTTTAACAGCATTAGAGATATCTTTTGGATATTCAAAGGAACTTTCCTTTTCAATGAGATTTATTTTTATAACTTTTGCACCATATATCTTAGAAAGTATCTCGTATAGTGAGAAAGTTGGGGTAAATATTAGAACGCTATCGTTTTTTTCTATAAATCCTTTAAATATTAAATCCAATCCTTCATCAGAACCATTTGTAATCAAGATGTTCTCTTTGTTCAATTTTATAAATTTAGAAATTTCGTTTAATAACTCTGAAGGATGTTCATCTGGATATATATTTAAATTTTTATAATTTTTTAAAAAATCATATATCTCATTACATGCAGGATAAGGATTTTCATTCGAAGATAGTTTTATTACATTTATAGGTTTATCCACTTTAGATTTTCCTGGTATATAAATTTTTGATTGCAATATATTCTTCTTAAAAAATTTTTCAATCATGCTTGAATCTAATCTTTTTTATATATTGCTTCATAAAATCTTCTCTCTCTTAATTCAAGAGCTTTTCTTTCCAGGAATCTATAGACACTAGCATGAGATTTTCCTTCAGCCAACATTAGGATACCTTCTCTTGCAATTGAAACTTCTTCATACTTTCCTATAATACTGACGGTTTTTCCATAGATAGCAAGATTAACGTTTAACGTATCTTCGAAGAATTTTCTGCATCTTCCTTTCTCTCCAATAATTCTTCCTCTTTGTCTTATCAATTCTTTTCTCGAAGAGACAATTTCAGATAAATCTATTATTTCAAGAACAAATTCATCGTTTAATAATTTAAACGCAACCCCTGGTGAAAATCCTCTCCCTATAGCTAAAACGATGTTCTTTGCTTTTAATGCGTTAAGAGCATGATCAGTATCATATATGATTTTTACAGAATTTTCTTTCTTATTTATTTCTAACTTTATTTTGAGTTCATTTTCTATTCTCTTCTTTACATCACCGTTTTTACCTATGAGTACAGGTATCCTTTCTTCAGGTATTTTTACAACGATTTCGAAGAATTCTTTCATATCAAAAATAATAATAAAATAAAGATAAAGTAAAAGTTTTAGATAACGTTATATGTTTAATCAAGCAATTCTCTTTCAATATCTTATACCTTTAATTATGTATAAGATAATAATTATTTTATTTTAAATTCTTCAAAATGCTTGTTTAAAAATTTAATTAAATTTTCCAAATCTTTTTTATATATTAAACCACCTGCAGCTTCTGGATGACCTCCACCTCTAATTCCATATGTTTTTGAAAATTCCTCTATAGCACTTCCAACATCTATAACATTACTTCTTAATGATATTTTTAACATGATGTCCTTCTTTTTAAATATTTTTTCAAGAATATTAAAATCTTTAGGTGAATAAACAAGAATAACCTTATCC
>JALTZH010000181.1:0-2027 GCA_027051265.1 archaeon
GCCCGAGAGCTTCATTTCCCTGTTTAAAAGATGCGGGGATACAAGGGACTTCTTAAATTCAAGAACCGACCTGCCCTCCGGAGCGCAATCAAAGTGTTCGGCCACGAGGACGGGTTTCCTCCGTGAAGTGTCAAGGATTCCTTCAACACACACAACCTCCCCTTCTTCGGGAAGATTTTTTCCATCGGGGAAGACCACAACTATACTTGCTTTTCTGTTGGTCTCGTCCAGCAGTCTGGGCTCACCCTTCTCGGGAAAAGAAACCACTCCTCTAACCCTTACCTTCCCCACATATCTGTAAACGCGCCTCGCTATGCTTCCAACAGGCTCGTAATAAAGTCTTTCAGATACTAGGTGCATCTGCTACACCTCCTTTAAAGGTTTCCACCGAAGAATGACTCGGTAAAGCTTTCTCCCCACCAGAAAGGTTGGGAGAAATACCCGTATTTGAGAAAAGCCAAGTCCTCTTTACAGGCTTTCTTAACTTCTTTGCAGGACTTTTTGTCCTTCCCGGATTTTTTGGCTTTCTTGTCCTTCATGACAGCACCTCCTCTTGGTTCTCGTAAAATAAAGGGATTCTGGACAGGTTTTTGTTACCGGGGCGCTATATCCTGTGTGTGGCAGGATAGTTACTGATTCTGGCTTTTTATCTTTTCAAGCTCTTTAAAGAGATTTTCCGACTTATCAAGAAGCTTCTTCTCCAGTTCCGGTGCGTGCTCGGTCAGAAAATTTTTAGTATTTTTTCGTGCAATTCCTTTGAACTTACTGGGCTCCTCCTCATTAAGTTCTTTAAACCACTCATCAAGACTTTGTTCACATAATCCTTTATATTTTTTAAAAAAATTTTTCCTACAAAGATAATCCTGAAAGAGTCAAACATGCCCACATGGAGTGGTTCTTCTTTTAGAAATTCTCTGGTATAAGAGAAAAGTTCTTCCATCTTATTAGAGTCAGACTGAGTTTCTAAATAGATAGCTTGAGCAAAATAACTGAAGTATGTAGAAGATAAGCGTTTTCCACCCCAGCCTATTATTTTTTTGAGATGTTCAATTGGTTCTTTTAGATCTTTGGTATATCCTTTTAGACGTTCGATTATAATCTTAGATATAATCCCAGAAAGGCTTTCTTCATTTTTATTTTTGAACTCTTCATGCAGGTTAATCGCTTTTTTATAAATTTCGCTTATCTGTTGGTTTATTTGATTTTCCTGCCTACCATACACACTTTTAAATATGTTTGTAATACTGATTACTGTATAAAGCACATCAAGATAGTAAACGATATAGGCTAAAGCATAAGGTTTCAATATAGATCTGTTATTTGCCTGTGATTCCTTGATATAGTCTATTATCTCTAAAAAAATTTTTCTTAGATCTATCTCTAGGTTTTCATTTTCAATTGGAGTTCCTTCGTCTTTAATGTTATCTTCATAGTCAGATAAACTAACAATTTTAGTCTCTATTAAAATACGGTCTAGGATTTTATCTAAATTGTTGTTTATGAAGGTGAGAACCTTTCCATACAAGCCGTAAAGTAGTCTCTTGACAACATCTTCTGTTATTTGAGTGTTAGGCCCAAGAAGAGTGCTCCCTTGGATACTCTTCATTAAAGATTTTTCTTTCCTCTCTGATTCACATAGTGTCCAATATAATCCATATAATGTAAAAATTCCAAGCATACAGTTGTCTATAATTTCACTTTCACTAAATAAAATATCCCACAAAACAGAATTTGACTCCAACACTGGTCTTAAATCAATCTTTTTATTTCTAGATGCATGTGTTATAACATCTTTTTTAATTTTTTCCTCTAATTTCAGACAATTCTTGACTTTTGAAGATAGTGAGATAATCCTTATACATTCTATACTCTCTGAATCCAACATGTTGATAACTTTCCTGAACCTATCCATATCCAAACTCAGAATAAACGAAGAAGGAATTGTCTGCGGGCGCTTTTCCGGTTTTACGCAAAGGTAAACTGCTATCTGATTTCCGACTTCACTATCAGGGCATTTCTCAAATGTA
>JALTZH010000181.1:2037-2370 GCA_027051265.1 archaeon
TCCTCTGCGTCGCTCTTGTATTTGTATATGAAAACGTCTTTTTCTTCGGAAATTATGATCACATAAAGGTGATTTCCTGTCCTGTCTAAGGTTCCATACAATATACCTCCCTGAGGAGATGCGGTCTTGCCGGCTTTGCCCTCTTCCACGGGCTATGCCTCCTTTTCCATAAAAAGCAGGCTGCCTTTTATTTCCTCAACTTCCCCCTCTTTCTCATCTGGCACGATATCTCTCCTATCTAGTAGCCTACCTGTTTCCCTATGTTTCACCAAAAGAGTCTCTCCCACCGACCCAGACACGTCCTTGAGACGTATTCTGTAATCTGTTCCATCT
>JALTZH010000182.1 GCA_027051265.1 archaeon
TGGATACCAATATCTAACGATTTTATCATACTACGATGGATGTTTAGAAAATGTTATACTCTATATAAATAATAAGAAGAGTGCAGTGAAGATAACGACAACGGATAACACTTTAAATATTAAGATAAGAGATTTATTAAAACCTTACAATACGTACAATCTAACCATTAATTTAATCAGTTGTTTTAACGTCTCAATAAATATAACAATTAATAATATATATGTATTTTTATATTTAATAGATGATATAGATAATGTTGTAAGATTATACGCCCCACCAAGTAGAGTTGTTGTATTAGCACCAAGTATCTACGAGATGTTTCTAGCACTAAACTTAACCGATAAAATAGTTGGTGCAGATAAATATTCTATAACAACTAACACTACAAAAGTCTGTGCAGACTTAAGGATGTTAGGGATATATTCCACATGCATTAAACCCAACATAACTAATGTAGGTGGAGTTGTAGACTTCAATATAGAAACAATAGTTGGATTAGATCCAGATATTGTCTTTGCTACCGGTATAAATGTAAATCTTGCAAAAGAAAGACTTAAGAGATTAGTGGAATTGAATATAACTTTATTCGTGAAAAAACCACAAAAAATTACTGATATATTTGATTATATAAATATTATAGGAATTATATTTAATATAGATAATCATGAAAGTGTAGTAAACAACCTGAAAAAAGAGGTTCAAAAAGTAATAGCATCTTCAAATAAAATTAAAGAAGAGCAAAAGCCCAAGATTTTATACGTAGTATGGTATAAACCAATATATACAACAGGTAGATACACGTTTGCAAACGATATAATAGAATTGGCTGGTGGAATAAATATATTCAGAGATATATTAGATAAAGAATGGTTTGCAGCTAGTTATGAAGAGATTATTATGAGAAATCCTGATTTAATAATATGTTCCGGTATGGGAAACGTTGGAAATTTTATCTGTAGTAATATCAGTAAAGATAAAAAACTAAGAACAGTTACAGCTGTTAAAAACAATAAGTTATTTACAATTCCAGATTCTAATTGGATTGAGAGAACAGGTCCTAGAATTGTTCTTGCTTTGAAATGGCTCCATGAAATAGTTAAGAAAAACTTAAAGAAAACAGTTAGTAATATCGAAGGGACACGATCTGTAACAATAGATGATACTTTTAAGAAAGAAGAAAAAATCTTTAAGGAAAAGATTCAGGAATTTAGTAACATTGAGGATGTAATCAAAAATAAATTCAAATATAAGACGGGATACATCTCTAAACCTATATTTGCACCGCTATTAGTATTGGATAAAAAATACCCATACGTCGAATATATGGAGTATAAGAAAGAGTTAGATGAAAATTTATTCGAATATAATTATAGGATAATAATAGAGAAATATTACTACACTAGCACTCTAATAGTTACGAGAAGTGATTTAGAGGTAGATTCATACGCATCGTTAATATTAGCTAAAAAACTAAAGGCTCCTATCGTTTTCATTAACGGTAGCAAAATTCCTGAAGAGATTAAAGAGATAATCGGAAGTCTTCCTAATTTGAAGAAAGTAATAATAATAGGAGGAAACATTGCAGTTCCAGAAATTATCGAAAAAGAAATCTCTAAGGTTAGAAATGTAAAAATGGAAAGAATTTTTGGTGAAACCAGAATTGAAACTAGTATAAAAATAGCTGAGAAATACGTTTCAGATAAAGTCGTAATAACAGGCTATGATGCAAGTTTAAAATCGTTACTTATAAGTATAGAATATGGAGCCCCTATAATATATACCAATTGGTATAAAATTGATATCGTTACAGAATTTCTGAAAAAACATAAACCGAAAATACTCTTTGTTGATATTGATGAAGAGTTAAAGAAAGAGATTTTGAAGAGAATCGTAGAATTCTATTATTGATATGAAAAAAATCCTATTTTTTTTATTTTTAATTATAGTGTTAATTCTTCAATTCTTTTTATCTCTGTATATCGGATCCATAAAGATATCGTTTGAAGATATTTTAAAAGCAATATTCTCAGAAACAGATGAAAGAATAGAAACAATAATAAATGAGATAAGACTTCCAAGAACTATAATGGCAATAATAGCAGGCTTCTCATTATCTATTTCCGGAGCTGTACTTCAAGGAGTTTTTAGAAATCATTTATTAGAACCATATATTCTAGGAATATCATCAGGCGCTTCTCTTGGATTGGTTTTATCTATGATATATTTACATTTAAATCCAGTAATATTATCCTTCGTTTTCTCTTTATTACCAATTTTTTTAGCATATAAAATTTCAAGAGTTAATGGAAGAATACCTAATGAGATAATAGTACTGGCTGGAATTTCGATATCATTCTTTTTCTCTGC
>JALTZH010000183.1 GCA_027051265.1 archaeon
ATTATAATATTATTGCTATCATATGGTATTGCTCTCAATTTAATTGCTATGATAAAAATTATAATATCAAGAGCTTCTATTTCGTAGAAATATATAAAACATTCATCCAATAAATCCTTAAACTTTTCAAAATATTTCTCATACCTTGTATATACTTTATATCTACGAATATCTCCACGTATAGTTTGTTTTACAATTTTTATTCCTGATTTTTCATCTCTTATAACTTCTCTATTCAATACCTTAATCTCAGGTTTCTTACCTATAAGTATGTCAATAAATTTTTCCTTTAATAATTTTATACGTGAAATTTTAATAGTAAATTCATCCGTTGATAGAGACCTTAATTTTTCTTCATCTCCATTAATTGCATCCATAAAAATGTCTAAGATTAAATTCTTAAAATTACGATGAATTGCATTAAATAGAAAAATGTTCGGAGATATAATCATAATAATTTAGAAATCATAAACATATGAACTAATATCCTCTGTCTATGATTTCCCATTTATTTTTGAATTCCTCGTAATCTTTAATCTGTAACCAGTATGAGATTTTATTACCCTTAACTCTCTTATGTAATTTCTTTTTAACTTCATTTGATTTCATTATGAATACTTCCGGTTTATTAAGAACGTTTCTTACAATTATAACGAAGTCTGCAATTATCTGAGGATTTGAACCGAAAGGAACAGCGTTTCTATATCTCAAAGCTTTAACCTGAATGGTATATGATTTTTTTGTATCCTGACTATATATAACGATATCAACACCCTTTGCATTCCTTGTAGTCGGTAAACAATTCCAGCCCCTTCTCGATAATTCATAACAGATATAAAAAAGTCCAGCGTTCCCAATAACTTGCTTACTAATCCTCTTCATAATATATTATCATGAATATGCAATGGAAAATAGATGAGAGAAGTTAATGAAAATTATTCTTATATTATTTTTTGATAGGAGTTAAGATTAATAATTATGATAAAAAGTGTTCATATAAAAAATTTCAAATCGATTAAGGAAATAAGGATTAAGTGTAGTAGGATAAACATTTTTATAGGTCAACCGAATACGGGTAAGTCAAATATTTTAGAAGCAATTGTAGGCATTCCGTCTTATATTTTTCATTGGAATAAAGGTACGAAGAAATCTATAAAAAATTTTATAAGACTGGAAGAAATAAGCGATATCTTTTATGATAAAAACTTGGATGAAAAAGTGGAGATAGAATATGAAGATGTGAAAAGATTGAAAATAGATATATTATTTAAAGATGGAGTATTTTATATAAATCTCTATCGTAATGGTATAGAGTTAAGTAATTTATTAACAAATCCAATTCCATTAGGTTATTTAAAATCGTTTAAGTTTTATCGCTTTGAAAAAATACAGCAGTTTCAAAGTTCAGGAATGGAATATCTTTTACCTCCAAATGGTGAGAATATGTTTAATATTATCCTTACAAACAAAGAAATAAGAAACATTGTTAGTGAGATGTTTAAACCTCTTGGATTAAAGTTAATCTTAGTACATGATGAAAATAAGATAAAAGTTATAAAGTTTCAAGAAGAAGATGTAGTGATTATGTATCCATATACAACGATTTCAGACACCTTACAGAGACTTATTTTCTTTGTTTCCGCAATTAAATCGAATAGAGATTCCATATTATCCTTTGAGGAGCCAGAAGCTCATGCATTTCCATATTACACAAAGTATCTTGCGGAGATTATTTCGAGAGACAAGAGTAATCAATATTTCATATCCACACATAATCCGTATATGCTTCTTACACTATTAGAAAAGACGCCTATCGAAGACATAAAAGTTTTTATAACTTACTTTGAGGATTATCAGACCAAAGTTAAGGAGTTGTCGGAGAAAAAATTGGAAGAAATCCTTAAATACGATATCGATGTATTCTTTAATATTGAGGAACTTTTAGAGGAATGATTAATGATTCTCGTTGAATGTAAACCAGATAAGCTTCTCATCAAAAGAATTACCGGTATATCAAAAATCATCCATGAAGCTGGAAAAGCAAGGATTTGTAACAAACTGAATAAGTATAAAGGTATCATAGCTGTTTTGGATGAAGACCCTGGAAGAAGTCAACACCCGTATTTTAATAATCTCAGAAATTTTTCTAATAGAGAATTTGAAAATTGTCCCGATATAAAAGTACTAACGGACTTTAGAGGAAATTTCGTTGTTTTAATTTGTCCGAGACTTGAAGATTTTGTAATTAATGTTGCAAGAAGAAATAAGATTGATTTAAAAAATTTTAATCTACCATCAGATCCGGATAAACTTCATGAAATAATAAATTTAAACTTGGAAAAATTCGAAAAATTACTTGATTC
>JALTZH010000184.1 GCA_027051265.1 archaeon
AATACCAAATATCAACAAGGATACATTAAATCACAACGATTTTGAATTGATTTTTTCAAAAAATGTAATAGCCTTTGATCACTGGAAAGAAAAAATATTTTTGATTTCCAACATTATTTTGGATGAGAATTCTGATCCAAAAGAAGAATATATGGAAGCAAAAGATTCCTTAGATATATTAGAAGAAATAATAAGTGAAAGTTATAAGATATCGATTGAAAAAGAAAGTAAGGATTTAAGCTTTTCATCGAATTTTTCAAAAGAAGAATTTTGCAAAATTGTAAAAAAAGCTAAAGATTACATCCATGATGGAGAGATATTTCAAGTAGTATTATCACAGAGATTTAAAACAAGATTGGATTATGACTTAAAGAACGTATATTTATGTCTTAAGGAAATAAATCCATCACCGTATATGTTTTATCTCAAATTTAAAAACCTTAATATAATCGGTTCAAGTCCTGAAATTCTTGTAAGAGTTGAAGGTAAGAAAGCAATAACTAGACCAATAGCAGGAACTAGACCAAGAGGAAAAAATTCGGTTGAAGATGAAATATTAGCTAGAGAATTGATAAACGATGAGAAAGAAAGAGCTGAACATGTGATGCTCGTTGATCTAGGTAGAAATGATTTAGGTAGGGTTTGTAAATTTGGTAGTGTAAGAGTTACCGAATTCATGATTATAGAAAGATATTCACATGTTCAACATATCGTTTCTAACGTTGAAGGAATATTGAGAGATGATGCAGATGCTTTGGATGCGTTGATCTCATGTTTTCCCGCTGGTACAGTTACCGGTGCTCCTAAGATAAGAGCAATGGAAATAATCGAAGAACTAGAAAAAGAAAAACGTGGTATCTATGCTGGGGCTATTGGTTATTTTTCGTTTGAAAATCAATCGGATTTTGCTATTACTATAAGAACTATGTTTACTGATGACAAATATATATACACACAAACTGGTGCTGGTATAGTTTACGATTCTATTCCTGAAAGAGAGTATCAGGAAACAATAAATAAAGCTAAAGCAATATTTCAAGCATTAAAAATTGCAAAATGATATATGGTATTCATATTTCCAAGAGAAATTGATTTTAAAAGATTGGAAGAAGATATTCAGAACTATTGGGAGGAAATAAACCTCATAGAGAAAATTAAAGAAAAAAATAAAAACGGCAAGTTGTTTTATTTCCTCGATGGCCCACCATATGCTAGTGGTTCTATACATTTAGGTACAGCTTGGAATAAAACGATTAAGGATACGATATTGAGATATCTAACGATGTTAGGTTACAACGTAACAAGAACTCCAGGATGGGATTGTCATGGTCTACCTATAGAGGTTAAGGTTGAAAAGCTTCTTGGAATAAAAAGCAAGAAAGAAATTGAAAAAATTGGTATAAAAAAATTTATAGATGAGTGTAAGAATTTTGCATTGAAGCATGTCGATATAATGACAAAACAGTTTAAGAGATTAGGAATACTAATGGAATGGGATAATCCATACATGACGTTGACCAACGAATATATTTCCTCAGCATTCTGGACAATAAAAAAAGCTTATGAAAAAGGATTGCTTGAGAAAAAATTAAGAACATTAGCCACTTGTCCTAGATGTGAAACCGTATTAGCAGAAGCAGAAATCGAGTACAAAGATGTAGTGGATCCTTCTATATTTGTTATGTTTCCATCTAAAGAGAATCCAAACGAATTCTTCTTAATCTGGACTACTACTCCATGGACATTAATAGGAAACGTTGCAATTGCTGCTCATCCTGAATATATCTATGTTAAAGTAAAAACGGATAGAGGTTACTTAATACTTGCTAAAGATAGACTTAATGTTCTCAATGAGATTGGATTGAAATATGAAATCGTTGATGAATTTCCTGGAAAATATTTAGAAGGTAAACGTTACGAACATCCTTTAAAAGATTTAATTAATGTAAAAGTTAGAAGTCCTAAAGCTTATACAATAGTAATGGCGGATTTTGTAACTCTTGAAGAAGGTACTGGACTCGTACATTCAGCTCCAGGACATGGTCCAGAAGATTTTGAACTTGGATTAAAATATGGATTGGATATTCTTTGCCCAATAGATGAGAGAGGATATTTTAAGGAAGAAGCTGGCAAATATAAAGGGTTAAGAGCTAGGTATGATGATAACGTTATAATTAACGATTTAAAAGATAAGGGACTATTACTCTATGCTACTAAAGTAAGACATAGATATGGACATTGTTGGAGATGTGATACTCCAATCATTTATAGGGCTACGGAACAGTGGTTTATAAATGTAACAAAGATAAAGGATAAACTCTTGAAAGAAATTTTCAACGCAAAATGGATTCCTGAATGGGC
>JALTZH010000185.1 GCA_027051265.1 archaeon
GAATTCGAGAATACTTGAAGAATCATAAACCAATACCAAAAGAAATTAGAGAGGATGAAAATATCAGAAGCATGATAAGATTTCAGTTTGGAGAAAACATATTAAGATATTTTAATAAAAATACGTTTAAAATAATAAAAAATGAAATATATTATAATAATGAATGTATTGGTAGGTTAAACAATAAAGGTTTTATAATATTTAACGAGAATTCATTAAAATATATAAATGATTATAACGAATATTACGTTCTACTTAAAAAAATTCCAAAAAGTAAGGATATCCATGCTAAAGATATAATTGATGTTGATGAAAAAATTAGAGAAGGTGATTGTGTTTTCTTAAAATTAGGTGATAAAACAATTGGTATAGGTATTGCAAAAATCTCTTCATATTCGATTAAAAAATGTAAAAACAGTGTTGCAGTTAAAACTAAGTATTTAATCTCTTAATTTAAGATGAAATCTTAGATTAATTACTATTTTTTCTTGCTTCGTTGCAAGTTTTCATTAAATAAAGAGTTTTGAAGCAAATAAGCTTAAAGAAATCATCTATCTTTTTGTATCTTTTTGTTCAAAAAACCTCATATTTACGTAACTCTTAATCCTCTCCTCTGTAGCTTTTATCTCGCTTCTTATTTCGTTTCTTAATTTATTTTCCACGTCTTTGATTTCATTTCTCAAATTGTTGATATCGTTTTTTGTTGCAAGGGTTTTCGAGGCTTTTTTTAAACGAGGAGAAGCTTGATCTCTGGATCCAAAACAATCTCTAAAACGATGAGCTTCGTTAACTTCTTCCTAAGCTCCTTATCCCTTTCCAGTGCTTCGATGAACTCCATAAAATTTATCGCAATAACATCATAAAGATATTAATCTTACAAAAACTAAGAAAAGTTAAATTTTATAAACAGATATCAAATCATCATAGCTTTCTCTCCTTCTGATTATAATCGTTGATGAATCTTTAACAGCAACTTCCAGAGCTCGCTCTCTCATATTATAATTCGATGCCATAACAGAACAATAAGCACCTGTATCTAAAAATGCAATTATATCTCCCTCTTGAACTTTAGGTAATTCTCTATCTTTTGCAAGTACATCACCACTCTCACACAAATATCCTACGATATCGTATCTTTCGTATTCATTCCTGAAAACCTCATTTACAATAACAGTTTCATGATAAGCATCATAAAGTACAGGTCTTATGAGGAGATTAAATCCTGCATCAACACCAACAAATTTTTTATATGGTGTATGTTTAACAGCGGTTACCCTTGTCAACAATACGCAAGAATCTGCAACGATATATCTCCCTGGTTCAAGAAGAATTTTGCATTCATCCAAATTATATTTTTCCATCGCTTCGTGATATTTTTTAATTAGAACTGTAGCTAAATCATCTACATCTATCGATTGTTGCTCCGCTTTATATTTTATACCTAATCCACCACCGAAATCTATAATCTTGATTTTTATTCCGAGTTCGTTCTTAATTTTACCTGCAAATCTGAGAAGTTTTTCCGATGCTTTTTCAAATGGTTCTGGAGATGTTATCTGACTACCTATATGCATATGTATTCCAATAACATTTAAATATTTGCATTTTTTTGCTTTTTTATATGCAATAAAGGCATCGTTTTCATGTAATCCAAACTTGCTTTCTTTTAATCCTGTAGCTATATGTTTATGAGTTTTAACATCAATTTCTGGGTTATATCTAAAAGATATATTAGCTTTTATCTTGTTTTTTTCACATATCCTTATAACTTTATCCAACTCGCTTAAGGAATCAACGTTTATTAAAACTCCTTGCCTAATTGCATATTCGAGTTCTTGTTTTGTTCTATTTACACCAGTATAAATAATTTTATCCGTAGAAAATCCTATGGAAATTGCTAGCTTTATTTCATTTACGGATACGGCATCAATTCCAGACCCTTCTTCTTTTAATACTTTAAGTATATAAGGATTAGAATTCGCTTTCATTGCATATCTTATTTCAACATCTTTATATCTTTTTCTAAATGCTTTATAAAATTTTCTATAATTCTCTCTTATTCTTTTTTCAGAATAGACAAAAGTCGGCGTTCCGTATTTTTCAGCTATTGTTTCCAACGATATATTATCGATATACAATTTGTTATTAATAACCTTTAAATGATTTTTATATTCCAATAAATTTAATATCCGTTTTCTATAATCCATTAATAATATTTAGTAATTTCTTTCAATAATGAATTTTGAAATTTTTAAAAGCATATCTGTATAATAATTTTTAATACCAGTACTTTTCAAAGAATCCTCTGCCTTAGTTACGTAGTCTTTTGCAATTTCTATACATTTTTCTTTTATATTATAT
>JALTZH010000186.1 GCA_027051265.1 archaeon
CAGATAAAACTTGGTGAAAAAATAATATTGATTTAGGAATTTATGGTGTAAATAAACTTTATACTCTTACTTTAAATCCAGAAGATAATAAAAAGTGAGTTTATATTAAAAGATATATTTTAAAATGTACAATAATTTTTAATCTTAATTAAATCTTCCTTACTATTTATGTTATAGAACGTTATCAGGTTTTTGTCATACTTTCTTAATCTTTCGGCATCAATAAATATTACATCGTTTATATATTTTAAGATATCTCTAACTCTATTATGTAAATTTAAATTTTTCAGTCCACTTTCTAACGAAGCTTTTTTGAAAATGGCATTTAAAATCAAGATACGATCGTTTAACTTAGGTATTACTGCTGAATGTTTACCTAAAAATTGCATCATATAAATATAAACTTCCGGAACAATAAACGGCGTATCACATGGTGCAATAGCAACGATGTTATGATTACAGAACTTTACACATGATTTTAAACCGTTTATTGGATTTCTAATATTATATTCATCGACTATTATCTTAACATCTGGAAGTAATTCAAGAACTCTTTCAATATCCTTCTGTGAAGAAATTGATATAATTATTTCCGAAGAAAATTTTTTCACAGCATTGTATACATGTTCTAAAAAAGTTTTTCCAAAAATTTTATAAAACTTTTTATCTGTTCCAAATCTTTTACTCTTACCTCCTGCTAAAATTATTGTGGAAACCATTTCATTCTTCTTTTTTTCTCCTTCTTCCTCTCTTTCTTATATAATAATGAACGGTTGCTTCTGGTAAATTTAACTCTGAACTTATATCTTTAAGTGAAAGTCCTTTATTTTCAAGTTCAGATATTTTTTCTATTTTCCATTCTGGATGACTTCTCGGCCTTCCTGGTGAAAGTAGAAGCGGTTGAAATTTAACTCCAACTTTTTCCAAGGCTTTTTTTATTTTCTCTGGTGTTCTTTCATATAGACTTGGTGGACATGTTATCAATTCTAGATTGGGAGCAGCTGTTAAAATCATTACTAGTATACCTATTGTTGGTCTTATACTTAAATGCACGTGTTTTGTAGTTTCATCCATTTTTTTAAAAATTTCATCAATAAGATATTCTCTATGACTTGAATTCAATATAACGATTTCTTTTGACTCTTTTTGTTCTTGCATAATTACACCTCAAAGGTTAACGTCATTCTCTATAATAAATAAAAATTAAACACCTTTACTTAATTTAAATTTTAACAATTTTATTATTTAAAGGTTAATATTAATATATTTAAATAATTATATATTTATTATCATAAATTTTAAAAATTTAAGAAATAACGAATAAACGGGCTCGGCGGGATTTGAACCCGCGACCTTCGGCTTAGGAGGCCGACGCCCTATCCAGGCTGGGCTACGAGCCCTCGATTAATTTATAAAGATTTTTAACTATATCAGTTCTTGTTACAATACCTATTATTTTATCTCTTTCACTAACAACGACGAATCTATCGGTATCAAGGATTGAGAATAATCTTATAACGTTATATACATCGTCGTTTTCACAAACTTTTATTACGTTTTTATCCATGACTTTTTCGATTGGAGCATTTTCCAAGTCGTTTGCAATAGCATAAATCAAATTTTGATCAGTAACAATTCCAACGATTCTTAAGCTTTCATCAATAACCGGAGCTCCACTTATTCTGTTTTCCATAAATAGCCTTGCAACATCCCTTACGATCATATTTCTCTTAATTGTTATAACTTTTTTGGAACATATATTTTTTACAAAATCCTTTGGTATGTTTACAATTCTCGTAGGTTTTATTAAAATAATGTTGTTAATATCATCTTTTCCAATTACAGTTCCTTCTAAAATTAATCTAGCATCAGTTATTGGTCCTATTTTTATGTTATCACCGTTTTTTATCTTTCTAATATCACCGATAACATGTACTTCTATATATGATTTTTTTGGTTGTGAAACGTTCATGAACTTTATCTTAATAATCTTTAAATTTTTTTCTCTGTTATTTATATAAACTGGTGTTTTTATTTCTTCTTTTTCTTTTCTCAACAATCCTAAAATCTTATAACATTCTATTGTTGGTATATATCCACCTTTTGGACCTGGTATACCATCAACCAAACCTAATTGTTTTAAAACCTGCATTTGATTTCTTATTGTTCCAGAATTTTTTTTCAAAGATTGGGCAATATCTTCTCCTTTTATAGGTTTGTTCCTTTGTTCATATAGATTGATCAACGTATATAATATTTCCTTCTGTACAGATGATAATTTCATAGTATATCATAAATATTAAGTTTTTTAACAATAAAAAAATCATTTAACTCTATTAAGTATAATAG
>JALTZH010000187.1 GCA_027051265.1 archaeon
ATAACAATTCTGGTGTAATTTTTTCGTATTTAAACGTATCCTCATGAAGAAACTTCTTGAGCAGAGAAATAACTTTCTCGAAAAATTCTTTGTCATCTTCTTTTTGCAAAATCACCTCAGAAATCCAGTTCTTTCTCTCTTCCAATATATCTTCACAATATTCTCTGATATCTCTACGCATATCCTTCGCCTGTATCACTTCAATGATATGTATAGGCTTCCCTCCAAAATATTCCCAAACCATATCAACCTCTTCATCACTAAATCCCTTACTACGTAATATTCTCTCAACAGTTTCTCCGTCAAAATCGTCCACGAGATAATATCTTGCTCTATCCTGTAGCATCGCTTCGTTATATATCCTTTCAATAAATGTCGAATCAGAAGTTATTGCGAAGACATGACAAAGCTTAAGTTCTTTTGTTAACCGAATGAACAAATTAAACAATCGATAGATTAAATAATTATCGATTTTAATGTTTTTAATAACTTGCAATTCATCGAAGACAATAATTGGTTTGAGACCTTTTTCGTATAGTTCTTGTAAGAAGTTTTCCACATGTTTAAAAGCGTCAAAGGATTTTTCTCCGTAGAAGAACTCTCTCCAAATGCTTCTAATAACTGGTATTGCTTTATGATATTTTTCCATTCCTTTCAAAATCCTGTCGAATTTTTTCCTGAACGATTCCTCATCATATACTTCAAACAATACCTTTAAAAATTCCTCCTGCTTCGTCACAGCATAGCCACGTAAATTTATATAAAACGTCGCATATTCCTTTGGCAATACCTTTTTAACCAAATGATACATCAAAACCGTTTTGCCTGAATTTATAGGTCCGTAGATAAAAGTTATAAGATTTGGTTCTTGTTTTATCATGTTCAATAAATCTCTTATTTCTCTTTCACGATTATAAAATTCCATAAAAGTTATAAGAAAATTAAACGTTAAATTCTTTTAGGAAATTTCTTATAGCTAAGAGGTTGAGTTTTGACTGTGGTTTGACGAGTTTTTTTCTCGGGTCGACGAATAGTATATTTTTATCGACGAGGAATAACAATTCTGGTGTAATTTTTTCGTATTTAAACGTATCCTCATGAAGAAACTTCTTGAGCAGAGAAATAACTTTCTCGAAAAATTCTTTGTCATCTTCTTTTTGCAAAATCACCTCAGAAATCCAGTTCTTTCTCTCTTCCAATATATCTTCACAATATTCTCTGATATCTCTACGCATATCCTTCGCCTGTATCACTTCAATGATATGTATAGGCTTCCCTCCAAAATATTCCCAAACCATATCAACCTCTTCATCACTAAATCCCTTACTACGTAATATTCTCTCAACAGTTTCTCCGTCAAAATCATCCACAAAATAATATCTCGCCCTATCCTGTAACATTGCTTCATTATATATCCTTTCAATAAATGTCGAATCAGAAGTTATTGCGAAGACATGACAAAGCTTAAGCTCTTTGGTTAAGCTAATGAAAAAGTTGAAGATTCGATAAATAAGTGGTTCGTTGATTTTGATATCTTTAATGACTTGAAGCTCATCGAAGATTATTATTGGTTTAATATTGTTGCGTTTAAGTTTCATGAAGAAGTTTTTGAGGAATTCGAACGCATCGTTTATTTCTCTTCTTTTCAGCAACTTTTCGAGCAGGGATTCTTTTATAGGAATTCCGTGATAATTTAAAACGAAAGAAATTCCCTTCGAAATAAATTCCCTAACCTTCGTAAATATATCCTCTTCGCTCAAATTAAACAACACTCGAATAAAACTATCTTGATCTGTTACATAATATTGCCTCAAATTTATATAAAACGTTGCATACCTCTCTTCCTGCCTTGGCAAAATATTCTCAACCAAATGATACATCAAAACCGTTTTGCCTGAATTAATTGGTCCATAAATAAACGTAATCATATTCGGTTCTTGCCTTATTATATTCAAAAGGTCTCGAAGCTCCTTCTCACGATTATAAAATTCCATAATATATAAGAAAAATCTAATCTATTCCAGTTGGTTATTATATCTTTATTATTTCAAGATGATATAACTTTTATGAAACTTTATCCATAAGGATGAGGTTGCTCACTCTATAGACCCATGATTTATCTATTTCTCCATAATCTCCATGCCGTATTGCCCAGCAGCTATATCCTATTTTTCCATCGAATTCATGACCTACTAAAACATGACCTTCCAATCCTTCCTTCAAATTATCTTTTAGAATAAATAGAGCTACCTTAACATTTTCTAAGACTCTATACCCGTTCTTATCGGTTTTTATATGTCTCCTTTCTTCAGGTTCTACCCATTGTGAAATCGTTATGTCTTTCG
>JALTZH010000188.1 GCA_027051265.1 archaeon
CTATCTGTTCTCTTCAATATCTTTCTTTCTATCCCTAAATAAGTTTTATGTGTAAAATCCTCATGAACCCTTTTTATATTAACTCTAGGTCTTATTTTATATCCATTTTTTACTCGTAATGGATTACGTTCATCCTTAACTTCAAGATGAATATGACAAGATGCCCAAAAGGAATAGTATCCTGTCCTTATATAATATCCAAGTACATCGTTAACGTGAACCTTTTCACCTTCCTTAATTTTTGGTGCTAAATGTAAAATTTTGAATATATTTTTTTTATTATATTTATCTCTTATCAAGATTACGTATTCGTAATCTGTCTTTTTGAAATCTCTTGATTCGAGATCCATTACTTTAAAAAACGTTGTAACCGATGGAATTTTAAACTTCAGAATCTTTTCCACAATTCCTTCAACAGGAGACAACGCCTCATCGCCAAAGTCTCCATCAGGAATTAAATCGATAGCTTCAAGGTTTTGATGCGAGTAATATGGGCTGTTGAACAACGAATATCCAAGCAAATTATCCGTTTCAAATATAGGTGAGCCGTTTGCTTCTGCTATAACTTTCATAAATTTAAATGAAGTTAAATTATTATTAATATATTGAATACAAAGCGGGGGTGCCCGAGCCAGGTCAAAGGGGGCGGACTTAGGATCCGCTGGCGAAGAGCCTGCATGGGTTCAAATCCCATCCCCCGCATATTTTAATTAAAATATATCTTTTCTAAAATCATTAGTTTTTAAGAATTAAAAAAATATATCTAATTAATATAAGGAGGTTAATTATTATGTCAAAATTGGATTTAAATATACTAAATCAACTCTGGTCAGCAACGGTTGAAATGTATTTGGAAGCTATTGAGAAAGGATATGAAGTAAACGTTTCCGATATTTTAAGAAACGTTAAATCTCTATTAAATGAATTAAATCTAAGAGAAGAATTACAAAAAGAAGAATGGTTAATCGTTAAAGTTTTTGATATGATAAACGATGCTCAACAAAGGATTTTTATGAAAGCTAGTGATCGTTTTGTAAAAAAATGGGATGAAATATTTAAACGAATATTAAAAGGTGAGAAAATTTATGTTAAAAAAATTTATAGAACTAAGTTTTATTCCGGATTGCCGAGAGATAAAAAATGGATCGTTACTTCAAACCAAGAAATGGTAAAAGTAGCTATGAATCATGGCTTGGAGATAAAAAAACTGAAAGATAAGTTTGTAATAATAGGAAACGAAACCGATTTAAAAAGGTTAGCTAAGATTATGAGAGAAAAAATCTAAAGATGTTTTCATCGGAAAATTTTTGGTTAATTATAAATGAAAATTGGATTAATAGGAGGAACGGGAGATTTAGGTGAAGGTTTAGCGTTGAGATTAGCGGATCGTTATGAAATATATATAGGTTCTAGATACAAAGAAAAAGCTGATAGAGCGAGAGTTGAATACTTAAATAAACTTAAGGATTTTAAACAAGATGTAAAAATATATTCCGATACAAATGAAAATGTAGCCATGGTTTCTGATATAGTGGTTTTATGCATACCATATAAGTATACGATGAAAACTATCGAAACATTAAAAGATTATTTGGAAAAGAAAATTATCATCTCTCCAATAGTACCAATGGAATATAGCAACGATATGTTTAGATATAAACTATTTAATGGAAGAAGCTTAGCTGAAACCTTACAGGATACACTTCATAATTCCTACGTCGTCGCTGCTCTTCATTCTATCTCAGCTGAAAAGTTACGTGACATAAGAAATAAAGTAACGGGAGATGTATTGATATGCGGGAACCATGACTTCGCAAAGAAAAAAGTTTCCGAAATTATTGAAAATATTAAAGAATTAAAAGTTTATGATATAGGAGATATATCCATGAGTATTGCTCTGGAATCAATAACCGTTGCATTACTTAACATTACAAAAAAACATGGTATTAAAAACCCACATATAAAAATTTTGTATTAAAAGTTATGAAGTTAAAAGTAGGTACACGTGGTAGTAAATTAGCTTTAAAGCAGGTTGAAATTGTTTTGGAACAGTTAAAAAAGATTGATAGCAGTTTAGAGTTCGATATTGTTAAAATAAAAACCACCGGTGATAAGATAAGAGATGTTCCGTTAGCAAAAATAGGAGGAAAAGGGCTGTTCGTAAAAGAAATCGATAAAGCTGTACTGGATGGAAAGGTTGATTTCGCTGTTCATAGCCTGAAAGATATACCATACGAAATGACAAAAGGTTTAGAATTAATCGCAATTCCAAAGAGAGAGGATCCTGTTGATGTTCTAATTTCAAGAGATGGAAAAAAACTGAGAGAATTACCAAAAGGATC
>JALTZH010000189.1 GCA_027051265.1 archaeon
TACTCATATTGTTCATTATTAGCACTTTGCCCGCCATTACTTATACACAATGTTGTGCTTTCGTGCTTTATATTGATTTTTTAATTTTGTCAATTTCATAGTTAATTAAGCCTAATTTTTTTAATTCTTCTATTGGTAACCTTTGTAATTTTATTATATTGTTTTCTGGAGATTCTTCAATTTCAATAAATCTTTCTAATTTTTTTACAGCAGAATATGGAACATCATATTCTATTAATGCCGCTATATTTGGATGAATAAAACCATTTTCTATTTGACTAGCGATAAAATTAAAATTGCCATACTTTAAACCATGTTTTTTAAAAACATATTCTTGAATATTTGATATAACCATAATCCACTTGGGCAATTTATAATCAAACCAATGCCGTTTAATGTGTAAAATTGCATAAGAAACAGTATCTATTCTTTCTTGTTCATTTGGAATTTTTTCTTTCCAAAATGGATCATTAATATATTGACTTATTACTCTATTTATTGATTTATTATTTATATATGAAAAAGAAAAACTTGCTAACCATCTTGCAGAAAGTCTTCCTATCTTATTGATGTATGTTCTATCACCAGGACCTTTTAGGGGATTCCAACATAGTTCAATTATTGTACTAAAACTATTAAAATCTGGTGGATTATTAACCCAAGCCAATAATCCATTGTATTTATAAATATCGTTTTCAATCTTTTGAATTATTTCCAACTGCCCTTCAACAGATATTCCAGTGTTTAACTTTAATAATTCTTGTAAGTCATTTGGATATTTGTTAAAATCTTTTAATCTTCTTTTGCCTTCTTCTTCAAGTTCTTCATCATCCATTGAGATAAGTATCTCTATTGGAGCATCTTCTTGGTTGAATAATGGAATATCAACAAAAAGCTCCATTTGTTCTGGTTCATCTTCAAACCTTATTACATTACCAATAAAATGTTGCTTCATACGGCCAGAACGGCCAGCTATATTTTTATAATCAAAAAAATCAATAGGTTTTCTACCTTTTTGTTTATCAAATAAAATTACGTTTTTTGCGGAAGTATTAACACCTTCTATTAAAGTGGATGTGCAAAATAAAAATCGTATTTTTTTTTCATTAAATAAATCTACAATATAACTTCCCATATGCCTTGGTAATGCACCATGATGAATTGCAATTCCATATTGTAGAGAATCTATTAAAGTCCATTTATCGTTTACATTTTCTTTAATCCACTCTGCCAAATTATTGTTGTCTGTAATGTCTTCTGCGATTTCATGTCCTTCATTTTTCAAAAATTGAGTAAACTCAAAAGCTAATTGAGTTGCTTTGTTTGGTGACGAGCAATATATTAAGGTTGGGTCTTTTATTGTTTGTAATAAGTCAAATAATTCAATTTTCTTTAATTCATTTCTTTTTTTACCTTTTATTGAAATATTTGTTTCATCGACAGCAACAGTTGCAAAATTTGATGGGAACCAAGTTAATTCAAATTTATTTTTGAATTTTAATGGAATGTCCTTTATCATAGGGCCTAGTAAATAAAATTTATTCGTTAGCTTTAATAATTTATTAAATGCTTGATTTAAGGCTATTGCTCTATCATCATCACGAGATAAACTTAATTTGTAAAATTCATCTATAACAAAAAATTCAATGGGTGTGAATTCTTTATATTCTACAACTCTTTCAGCTGTAAAGAGAAAAATGTTACCTTTTTCATATGAAGGCTTTTGGGAAGTTGAAACAATGATTTTGTATTTATTGCTATATTTTAATAATTTTTTTCGTGTCTCATCTAATAATGCGAGGGTAGGCTGAATAATTACAATCTGCGAGTATAGCTCACTTGATACAACTTCTTCAATTAATAGACTTTTCCCAAAACTTGTTGGAGCACTTACAACGACAGATTTGTTAGAAAGTAAATCTAATGATATTTCTAATTGCTCTTCATGTAAATAGACATTATCTAAAAATGGTGATTTATGAAATTCATACCTTATTAACGAACCATTTGATAGAAGTTCTGGCACAACATAAGGATACAATCCCGCTGATTCAGTTAAATCATTCCAAATAGGATATGTTTCTTTTGCAATTTTACTCCAAGCATCTAAAATTCTAATAACAATGTCTCTACCTAATAATTCATTTTTTCGTAGTAGTTCAGCGCATAGTTTTGCCAAAGAAAAGCTTTCTTCGTAATTGATTATACTACTTTCTTTTATAAAACTTACAGCACTATTATAATCGTTAAAAGTTTTCATATTTGCTGCATATGTTTTAAACGTTTATCAAGTTCGCTATTCAGTTCGTCTTTATCAGGGACAGGCAGTAATAGTAGTATTA
>JALTZH010000190.1 GCA_027051265.1 archaeon
GTATATAATATATTGCTTAAAATTAGACATATATTATAATGCTAAACTTTAGAATTATATTCATCACAAAGTATCATCGTATGCAAGAGTAGCGTAGTTCAAGATAAGAATTTCAATAAATTTTTTTTGTCAAAATATATGAATCATTAATTTTGAAGATATAAACTTTATTTTTACCTTTTAAACCTCTTTCGAGAGATCTTTTATAAGCATAGTATTTCTCTGGATCGATTTCAAATCTTGGATAAACACGTCCAGCGTTAACTCTTTCCAAGGATTCACGTAGATTGTTTTCTTTACATATCTTCAAAACTTTATAACATTCAAGCATTTCAGATTTTATAAATTCGTTACTAGTCAATAAACATCTCCTTTTATCCATATACAAGGGTTTAACGTATTTGTTCAATTTTTTTCTTATATACTCAATAGCTTCAGGAACTAAACCTGCAATCAATATAGTTCGATCCAGAAGATATAGAAATTCATCAGGTTTCGCTTCAAATTTTAAGTTTCTCTCTAAGTTTTTATTGTATTCCAACCTTATATTATAAGGTAAAAGTATAACACTCTTTTCACATTTTTTTATATCACCAATATATGCAGTTGCTCTAAAAGGTTCCTTTAAATATGATTGATATTCTAACTCACAGTCGAATGGTATTTTATCTTTCTTTATTTGAACAGGTAAATCGAAGGCAAAGTTTTCCGTTTTATTTTTATACAGTTCGTAAATTTTAATAGGATTAGGTGAAAGATTTTCAAACGATATTTCTCCTTTAAATTTTCTACTTGGATCAGAAAATATTATATCAACATCTCCTATTTTATTATAGACATCTAAACTTAGTGCATCACCATGAATCACTTTAGCGTTTTTTATTTTCATTTTCTTAAGATTTTTTAGACAATATTTATATCGTCTTTCATTTAATTCGACACCGTAAACAAAGTTACATTCATTAGCAAAAAATATCAGTTGTATTCCAACACCACATCCTAAATCTGCGAGAACATTACATTTCAATCTTTTGGCTTTGTATTTGGCAACATCTTCATAGGTTGCATATTTCTTAATACCTTCTATATCAGAATATATTTTATCATAGAATGAAATTTTATTCCTGGCTAAATATCTTGCATAAGCTATTTCATAGATTTCCTCGTTAACATATTTAAGAACATCCTCTTTTTTTCTTCCTGCCATTATCATTTTGAGTGCAAATTTTATACTTTTTTCCATTAATTAATTTTAAAAATAATTCTCTCTAAAACTTACAGTATTAAATAATGTTAATGTTAATAAATGTAACTCTATAAATAAATAAAAAATTTGCGTTAAGTATTGAAAAATATTGCGTTGATACATTTTTAAATTATAAATATGATGAGTTTAAGACAAAAAGTTTTAGACGAAAAGGATAAAAAAATTTTATCCCTGTTATGTAGGAATCCCGAAATTTCTCAATTAGAAATAGCAAAGTATATAGAGCTTACGCAACCTGCTGTTGGAGCAAGAATTAACAAGTTAAAAAAGCTTGGTTTTATAATTAGTTCCGTATGTGTAGATATAAAAAAGTTTCCTTTAATTGCAGCGTTAACGAGATTATCCGTTCGTAACCCTAGTGAATTGATAAGAAGATTGATGAAATGCCCATATGTTAGCATGATTTTCACAACGAGTGGAGAATATAATCTTACGTTAGTTTTACTTGCTGAGAATACTTCAACGATAGATGCGATAGTTGAAAAACATTTAAGAAGATATGAAGGTGTTTCAAGGTGTGATGTTACGATAATATTGGATGTAATAAACTATAACGGATTCCCTGTAACATTTCCAGAGAAGAAATATGAAATTGGTGAAGTACTTCCATGTGGTTTGGTCGCTGGTTGTCTTGATTGTGAGTTCTATCATGAAAAATTAAACGGAAAATGTCTAGGATGTCCATACACAAAAGAATACAAGGGTAGATTATTCTAAATTAATTTATATGATTGAAAAAATATTATATCATTACAAGAATCCAAAGAACAAAGGAAAGATTGATGATGCAGATATTGTTATAAAGGAAGCAATTCCTTCCTGTGGAGATTTAGTAATTTTTTATTATAAAATTAAAGGGTATAGGATTACGGATGTTAAATTTGAAGGATTTGGATGTATAACAACTATAGCTTTAGCCGATATAATTTCGGAATTATTAAGGAATAAAAGCATATCTTTCATTAAAAATATCGATCAAAAATTTATTGAAGAAATTCTTGGAGGAAAATTACCAAGAGAAAAAGAACATAGTATAGCGT
>JALTZH010000191.1 GCA_027051265.1 archaeon
TTTTTAATGATTTAAGAATATCATAACACAAATTTGTCTCTTTCAAATTTTTAATGTTCTTCATAAAATTAATTTAAATCTAAATGCTATATAAATGATTTGAGATTTAAACTTTTTAACAATCGAGAATAAATTTATGCCACATGAGAACCTCATGGAAAAAATTAAGGAATTATATAGGTATCAAGTGTTGAATGGATATATCCCAAAAGAAAAAGCTGAGAGAGTATTTACAAAGGAGATAAATGGAAAATATTATCTAAAAGAAGAATTCAGAAAAATGCTCAAAGTAGTTCTAGTTGGTGGAGCATTTGAGATAATACATCCAGGACATTGTTTCTTTTTAAACGAAGCTAAGAAGTATGGGAACTTCCTTGTCGTAATTTTAGCTAGAGATTCGACAATAAGAAAAAGAAAAGGAAAAGTTATAATTGATGAAGATACGAGAAAAAACGTCGTCGAATGTCTTAAACCTGTTGATTTAGTATTACTTGGAGATGAAAAAGATTTTATAAAGCCTGTTAAGAGAGTGATGCCAGATGTTATTGTGCTTGGATATGATCAAGAATTGGATAAGGAATTAAAAGAAAGGATATATTCTTTAGGTATTAAAATTTTCAAACTTAATAAGAAGTTTAAAACATACAGTACAAAAAATATTGTAAAAAAAATATTAGAAGAATTTAAATCTTTTTAATATAAATCTCGTGTTTCGTTGCATCAACTTTTACTATCTTTGCATTTTCAATTTCTAACTTTTTATCAAATCCCAATATTTCAACGTTGCTATTCTTCTCCCTAACTAGAATAGCTTCATCGAATATTTTTTCGGTTGAATCATTTTTTATGAGGAAAACTTTGGATTCGCACATATTTAGAATTTTAAAAAATAAAATTTATGTATTACTTGGTTTATATCACCTGTAGTAATTTTGAGGAGGCAAAAAAAATCGGTAGAAAACTGATAGAAGAAAGACTTGCAGCTTGTGTGAACATCATAGAGAAAATAAATTCAATATTTTGGTGGCAAGGAAAAATTGAAGATACAAACGAATCTTTACTCATTGCAAAAACAAACGAAAAAAATTTAGACGATTTGATAAACCGTGTCAAGGAACTTCATAGTTATACGATACCTGCTATCCTTGCAATAAAGATCGAGAAAGGTTATGAAGCGTTCTTAAGATGGCTGGATAAGGAAACATCATGCTCGTAATATTTTTAATTTTTTTAAATTTTTTGTTAACATTCGTACTTACTAAATTTCTGATCAAAATCTTACCAAAATATGGATTTTATGGCATAGATTTACATAAAGAACATAAACAAATTGTCCCAGAAAACGTCGGTTTAAGTGTAATGATCTCGTTAATGGTATCTCTGATAATTTTATACGTAATAACGAATCATGTTTTCTTCATACATCTAATCCTCGTATCTCTATTAACTGCTACGTTTGGTTTTTTAGATAGGATTTATAAATTTAAACCAAAAGATAAAATTTTTGGATTGTCATTAATCGGCATAACATTGTTACCGTTTTCTGATGAATATTTTTTTGGAATAAAATTATCATACCTATATATCATTTTAATACCTATAACTTTTATGATTGTATGTAATTTCACAAACATGCTCGCAGGGTTAAATGGTCTTGAAGTTGGATTAGCAACGATGAACTCGTTCTTTTTAATGATACTATCTCTTGTTGTATTCAAAAACGAGTTCCTCTTTTATCTATATCTCTCATTATTCATATCCCTGTTAACATTTCTTTATTTCAATTTTTATCCAGCGAGAGCATTTCCAGGAGATGTTTTAACGTTGTCTATCGGTAGCATATATATATCAAGCTTAAATTTTTTCAACCTAGAGTTAATTCTTATACCAATATTATTTTTAAACCTTGTAGATGCCTTTCTAAAATTTATAACTGCTGGAATCATGCATAAAGATGAACATAAACCAACGATAATAAAAAATGGAAAACTTTATTATACTTCTGGATATCTTTCTTTGATAAGATTAATTCTTCTGATAAAACCAGATACAGAAAGAAATATAGTATTGAAAATATATTTAGTTCATGCAGCAATTTTAATCTTATCGTTCTTAATTATATTTAATTTATATTTATAATAAATATAATCTTCGATTATATACCATAAGCTTTATAACAAGTTCTACAAATTTCAGGTAGGGGGTATTTCTCTCGTAATTCGTTGATCAAAGATTCAAGTTCAAAGGGATTTGAAACAATTTCTAAAAATCTTCTCCTGTAATATTCTATTCTTCTTTCAAATGCTTCCCTAAATTTTTTATAATGATAAGAATTCCAATGTTCTATAAGATTTTTTGCATATCCAAAAAATGGTTTCTTATAAACGTATAATTTGTCACAAAATATTCTTGTTATATTTTTGCTTGGAACATTTATGTATGCGCAGGGATATATACGACCATTAACCGATATTACTACGGAATCAATAGGACTTGCTTCACAGATCAAGACATCTTCCATTTTTAAGGAACATCTTTTGAATTTTAATCCGTATTTTTTTACGATTGTTTCCGCTTTATTTAATATTTTTTCGAATTTTTTATTGGTATCTCTACATGAGAAGGCTTTTAATTCGTTTGTTTTCTCATTAAAAACATAATCTAGATTCGTAAATATTACAGTATCAAAACCTATTTTTGCAATCAGTTCAACGAATTTTGGTACTTCTTCTATATTTTCCTTCGTTAACATATAGGTTGCAACGATCTCCGGTTTATCATTACCGGATTTGTTTTTAAGCATAATCAGAGTCCGTGCATTCTCCAACAATTTATTTAAGTTTGTACCCAATCTTAGTTTGTTATGCAACTCGATACCAGCAAAAGATATTGCAACGAGATCGATATCATGATCTATTATTTTCTCGCAGATATCTTTATTTAGTAAGATACCGTTTGTAGTAAAACTAACGTTACAATATTTCTTTGAAAGATCAACCATGTCAAAAAAATTCTCATGGAGTAAGGGTTCTCCCCATCCTTGAAGATGAATCCATTTTGTATTGGTGAAAAACTTTGAAATTTCATGAAACATTGAAAGACTCATCTTTTCTACATTGTTAAGATTTCTTGCTGGACACATGATACATGAAGCATTACATCCTCGGACAATTTCGATTTGAAAAAATTTAAATTTCATATAATTTATCTCTCAGTTACTTATATAATTCTTTATAGAGAAGAAGTAAGTGAAAAACACTTGTACAAAGTTTTTTATAAAAATCCTATATTTTTCTATTAACGGTTATGGTAACGATATCACCATCTTCCAATTTATGATTTAAACCAACTCTTTGTCCTTGTATTTTTACACTTTTACCCCAAACCTGTGCATATCTAAAATGTTCAAGAAAATCTCTGTGAATTTTTTCACAAACATCTCGGATAGTTGCTCCACGTTTTAATATTAATGGATGATCAAAGTCCGGTTTTTTTCCTTTTGGTTTTAAATAAATCCTGATTAAATCTAGAGCATTGTATATCTTTTCTTTAACGTATTCTAAGTTTATTCTTTTTTCAGCGGATATGTAAATTCTACCATTTTTTTCGAGTATTTTCTCTTTTAGTAAATCCACTTTGTTTATAACATAAATCGCCTTTACATAATACGTATTCTTTGACAACGCATCAATTAATCTATCAACGGTTATATCCTCATCTATGAAAATATCTGCATTATGTATTCCGAATTCGTTTAGAATTCCTTTAATAGTTTCATATGTTATGTTGTTAAGTTTGACACTCGAAACGATATTCAAACCTCCTGAAACTTTCTTTTCTATTCTAACTTTCGGTTTCTCCAAATTTATTCTTATACCTGAATTATAAAGCTCCTTTTCAATTATCTCTATGGTATCTTCGGTATATATATCAGCCATTATTACTAAGAGATCAGCCATTCTTACATAGCTAAGAATTTCCTTTCCCATTCCTCTTCCATAGGAAGCACCTTCTATAATTCCTGGAAGATCGATTATCTGAATTTTAGCACCCTTATACTCCATGATTCCCGAGATAGCTTCGGTTGTTGTAAACGCGTAATATCCAACACGAGTAGATGTGTTTGTTAAAGCATTTAACAGGGTTGATTTTCCAACCGAAGGATATCCGAGTAAACATACAGTGGCATCTCCCTCTTTCTTAATACCTCTTGTTTTAATTTTTCTTGCTTTTTTCTTTTCCAATTCTTCTTTAAGTCTCGCAAGCTTAGCTTTTAATCTTCCTATATGATGTTCAGTTGCTTTGTTGTAATCTGTTTTTCTTAGCTCTTCCTCTATAAGTTTAATTTTTTCCTCTAACTTCATATAAGTTTATTATTTAAAATTTTGATTTACTCTGTTATAAGTTTAAGTCATAGTAACAAAGTTTTATCTTTCCGTTGCTTGCAAGACCGCCCCCTATATCTTTATTAAATCTTCGAACGAATAATTTTTAAAAAGTACTTTAAATATCTAAATCTAAGCGGCAAGATTTTTCACTGTCCCGTTCTTCTTCCATAAAGAGGATTTTTATATCCCAAAACCTCGATCTCCATCATACCTATGCTTGATCCGCAAAGAATAAGCATGACATTTCTCTTGCTCAAAATTTCATCCCATATTTTTTGAAATTGAGAAACTATACCTTTATTAAGCTCTATAAGATAAGGAAATTCATCAAAAACAATTACTACCTTTTTATCTTTAATCTCATCTATGAAGTATTTAAAAAGCTCGTGAAATGAACTAACCTCAAGTTTTAAAAAGTATTCCTTCTTTGTAAATTCGGAAAACTTCTTCTTGAGCTCTTTTAAATTTTCTGTAATACTATCAAATGCCACTTTTATTCGATAAAAATCTTCTTAATAACTCGCTTTTTTCCAATCCTTCTTCTTCCATAAATTATTATCAAATTTGCGTTTCGCTCTGGATAGCTATGCATAAGCATAGCTATCCATCATCGCACATATGGTTCCCTTTGTGGATACTTCATTAGGGAGCACAGCTCCCTTTCGTATCCACATCATCGGGCAGTCGTGGGGCACGCGAACCCCACCCATTTTCGATATTGCAACGTAACCTCCTGCTCCTGATGGTTTACGATACCGTCATTGGAGCAGGAGGTTTTTTCTCCACAATAAAAATTAAATTTTTAAAAATTGAAAAAATTTTGAAAACGAGCCACGAGTAGCGAGGGAATCAAATTTGATCTATCTTTTTAAACTCGCAACAAAGCAAAATGTTAATTATTTCTATTTAAAGTTTACTAAACTATAGTAGCCTTATTCTCCTTAAATTTTTCTTCCAAAAATTTTAGCTCCTCTTCTCTATCAACAAAATGTTGTATCATGAGTATCATAATTTACATACAACTATTTAAACATTTATTTATTGCTATAGCTTTGAGGGATCAATAATCTCGAGAAAATAAACCCTACTAAAATCGTCGTCAAATGTTGCGATTTTCCTAATCCCGTAATATTTACATGTGGCCGCTATAAGGGCATCATTTGGAAGAAGCTTATAATTTTCCATAATCTTAATAATTTCTCTACCTATTTTTAACGGAAGCACGGTAAAGAATGAAAACAAATCATTCAACGGTTTTAAAATCTTAAGATCGATGGATTTAATTCTTTTTTTAAGTTCAAAAGGATTCAAACCAGTATATGCTCTAAGAAAACCGTAAATAACTTCCGAAATAACTATATCGTTAATAAAACCCCTTATTTCTCTTGATTCAACTTTATGTAAGAGTTTTGTCACTTCAGGTTTTTCATCGGCCAAATGATATAGGAATACATTTGAATCAAAGAATACTTCCACTCTCAATCTCCTCTATAATTTTTTCCATGTTTTTATTTTTCAAGACCCCCCGCGTTTGTTCTACAATACTTCTCTCTATTTTTATTTTAACCTTTTCACCTTCTTTTAGATTAAGTTTCCCTAAGGGTTTTAAAATCCCTTTCTCATAAATGGCTTCAACCACTATCTCCATACCTCTTATAAAATGAATAACATCTTACAACTTCGATTGATCAATAATCTCGAGGAAATTAACCCTTTTAAAGTCTTCATCGAATGTTACAATTTTCTTAATTTCATAGTATTTGCAAGTAGCCACTATAAGAGCATCGTTTGGAAGTAGTTTATAATGCTTCATGATATCCATAAAGTCATCCATGCTAAAAATATTCTGTTTGATATCAATGTTAAATATTTTAAGGAACTCGAAAAATTTCTTATGCAAAATTATATCTTTATAATCGTTTTTAGCTATAAAATCCTTCTGATCATAAAACCTTTCAATACCCTTAGCTCTCAATTCTTCTCGAACAAGTATAAAAACCGTTTCCTCGAATATATTAACGAAAATCGTTGGTTTGTATTTAGTTAATGATAATTTTATCAGTTCCTTTGCAGTTTTCGTAAGTTCTGTTTTCAGAAAAAAATTTACAAGAACATTTGTATCTATTAGAATTTCCTCCATTCTTTTGCTTCTCCTCTGAGTTTTTTAATGTCTTCAAGCGTTATTTTTGATTCTATTAATCCGCAGTATTCTTCCAAAACTTCATCCAAATTTCTCTCTATTTTTATTTTAACCCTTTCACCTTCTTTTAGATTAAGCTTCTCTAAAGGTTTTAAAATCCCTTTCTCATAAATAGCTTCAATAACTATCTCCATACCTCTTATAAAATGAATAACATCAATTAGAAACCTATGGATTTTTTCAATGAGTAAATTTCGGATAAACATCTATTCCTAAAATTTTTTCCGCTCCATTGTATATATCCTTTGCAATGAAAGATGCTCCAACGGCTTGTACCTTGTTATTTTCAATGGCTACATCGCATAAATCCTTTAATTCCTTATATATCTCATCCCTAAAAGTTTCGTTCTCAACAGCTGAACCAGCAAGTACGATCAAATCCGGTTCACATATTTTAAAAAGGGAATTTATTTGTAATAATGCAGACAATTTTAAGCATTCTCTCGCAAATTTATTCTCAAAGAATTTTTCCTCGGATATTCCTAACCTGTATATCAATCCTCCCTTATAAAATGCTTCACCTGCTTTTATTAACCCCCTATCTATTCTTCTTATATCTTCCAAATCCAATACACCGTGATATAAACCTCGGGATAATATACAGGCATCTATTCCCGCAAATAATTTCGAATCCTTTATTGCAACGGTAACGATATTCGAGGATATATCCGATATTAAAATATTTTTCTTTTTATATTTTTTAAAACAATAATATGCCAAGGCTACCTTATCACTCGCACCCATGTGAGAAAATAAAGTTCTAAACCTTTCATCCAATACCTTTAAATTTTTATGCAATCCTGGTATTTGATTATGTAATATATTTTTCTGATATTTCATCGTATACCCTCGTGCCTCCACCTATATAATCTCCAACGAATTTCTCCAAAAGACTTCTGTTCTTAACATATCTCGTATCAATAATTTTATCTATACCGTCACCCATTGAATATGCAATTGCAACTATTCTTATATCATATTCGCTTAACTTTTTCATGAAATCAATCTTCAACAAATCCTTTCTGCTATATTCTAAGAATACATTTTCCGGTTCGATATGAAATCTCACGGATTTATATCCATGATCTATTCCGAGAAACATATTATTTATTTATGAGGGTAAACTTGGAAGTTAATTTAAGAGATATTCCGGGAGAATTATTAAGGGTTCTTGAACCGATTGCAAAATACGGAGGAAATATCGTGAGCATAATTCATTTGAGAGATAGACTTCTAAAACCAAATCAAAGGGTTAAGGTTAACCTTATAGTCGAAGTTCCTTCTCAGAAATCCCTGGAAAATATAATAAAAGAAATAGAATCCAGAGGTATTTTCATATCCAAGGTTGGAGAAGTTAAAAGAAGAAGAATAATAACAGTTGCATTGGTTGGACATATTGTCGATACCGATTTAAGGGATACAATAGATAGAATAAACGACTTGAAATATGCATTGGTGGAAGATGTTTCCCTAAGCATGCCAAGTCCCGAAAAGGAATCATCAGCTATCTTTGAAATTTCTCTTGATGAAGGTATTGATCTGAAAAAATTTTACGAAGAATTGGAAAGGATATGTAAAGAGAAGAACCTTTAATAATAAGAGAGATATGATGTTTCTCATGAATAATATTAGACGTTAAACTCTTTTAAGAAACTTCTTATAGCAAGTAAATCAAGTTTGGATTGAGGTTTAAGAAATTTTTTCTTTGGGTCAGCGAAGAGGATGTTATTTTCGATGAGAAATAATATTTCGGGAGTGATTTTTTTATATTTAATGGAATCGTTATTTTCAAAATTTTTAAGTAAGGAGATAATTTTTTTGAAGAATTCTTTTTCATCTTCTTTTTGCAAAATTATTTCGGAGATCCAATTCTTCCTCTCTTCAAGCTTCTCCTCACAATATTCCTTAATATCCCTTCCTATATTCCTCATCTGTATCGCTCTTACTATATCAATAGGCTTCCCACCAAAATAATGCCAGACAATTTCTATTTCCTCTTTGCTAAATCCCTTTCCTTTTAATATCCTCTCAACCGTTCCTTTGTCAAAATCATCCACGAGATAATACTCGCACCTACCTTGCAACATCGCCTCGTTATATATCCTTTCGATAAAAGTCGAATCTGAAGTAATTGCGAAGACGTGACAAAGTTTGAGCTCTTTAGTTAAGCTGATGAAGAAGTTGAAGATACGATAGATTAGGGGTTCATTGATTTTGATATCTTTAATTACTTGTAGTTCGTCGAAGATAAGAATTGGTTTGATATCATTACGTTTTAGTTTAAGGAAGAAGTTTTTCAGGAATTCGAACGCATCGTTTATCTCTTTTCTCTTAAGTAACTTTTCGAGCAAAGATTCTCTTATAGGAATTCCGTGATAATTCAAAACGAAGGAAATCCCTTTCGAAATCATTTCTTTAACCCTGCTGAATATATCCTCCTCGCTTAAATTAAATAGCACTCGAATAAAACTTTCTTGACTCGTTACAAAATATTGCCTCAAATTTATATAAAAAGTCGCATACCTTTCTTCCTGTTTAGGCAAAACATTCTCAACCAAATGATACATCAAAACCGTCTTCCCCGAATTTATCGGCCCATAGATAAATGTTATAAGATTCGGTTCCTGCCTTATCATGCCCAACAAATCATTTATCTCCTTCTCACGATTATAAAATTCCATAAAAATTATTTTATATGAAAGAAAAGAAGGACTGGAAAGAAAAACTTTTATATGAATTAAAAAATGATTTTCCAAAATACATATTGAACAAACCATCGAATGAAAAAGATTTACACACGATGTTATATCTATATTTGAAATTAAAAGGATATGAGATTGGTTATTCCGCGGGTAGACAAAAAAGTCCGGATTTCATTATTAAAACCAAAAGAGCTAAATATGAAATACCTCTTGAGGTTAAGCTATCTTCCTCATCATCCGATGTTGATAAAGGAATAAATCAACTCTTCGAATATATGAAAGAAAAGAAATGGGAGAGAGGCATCCTATTTCTATGGGATATATCAAAAACAGGTGTTATTAGGGATAAGGTTTTATCCGAATATAAGGGGAGGGTTTCGAAAAGATTTGGAAAGGTTGAAAGAACGATATATTTGGTTGCAATTTGATTATCCTTCATCAGAAATTTCCGAAATTAATTTTTGTAACATCTTTATATAATCCAGATATTTTTTCAAACCATAACTCGTTAAAATTATAATCTTTTTCTTTCTCGAAAATATTCTTTCGTATTGTTTAACATATCCTTCTTTTTCCAATATTCTTAAATGAGTTTCCACGTTCTGAATCTTTGTCTCCAAGAATTCGGCGATTTCCGATGGAGATTTTGCACCAAAAATATACAAATACGTTACTATTGCGAACCTGAACTTGTTGAATAATACTTTGTCCAGATTTTTCAAATGCTCCCTTATTTCATTCATACAACTTTTTTCAAAGATATTAAGCAGTTTAGGATTCCTAACAATATATAATAGGAAAATGCAACAACAGGTGAGATTGCGACATGATTGTTTGGAATTTCAATTAATACCATTGTTGCAATTATTATAAAAGAAAACACCAGCATAAATATACCTTGTCTTAGATATAGGTTATCGATTTTAAGAACCATTGTCACATATTTATAATAAGTCATCCCTGAAAATATAAAGCCGAATGTTAAGCAAAAATACCAGATGTTACTCAGATAAAGTTCCAGATAAAATTGGTTGAGAATTTTGCTGAGAAATGGAGGTATAATCGAATAGGCAACGATGAACGATAACCAGAAAGCTATGAAAAATATTACAAACCTACCTTTACGACTTTTCATGTAAAAAGGCAACTTCGATGAATTCTTAACAATTCTTTCCACTTCCTCTCTATAAAGCTTTGGAATCCATGCTTTAGTTAATAGGTAGAATATTATTGAGATAAGACTAATCATCGTTCCTATATAGATTGGGATGAAAAGGTTTCCAAGACTTATACCATAGAGCTTTCTCGCCATTATAATAGAGGTAACGAACAAATATATTCCAGATGCTATTCCTATTGGTATTATTAGTTGCAATATCGTAAACGTTAGGAGTAGATTCTTCTTAAATTTTTTTGCAACCGTTATTAAATTTATCTCCTCCATAATTTGCTTATTTTGCATGATGCTTATAAATATATCGAAAGTAGTAAAAAACTACAAGAATCTTATATCAAAAATTATTCCAATTAGTATTTTATCAAAAAAGAAAAATATTATTG